>JANNNF010000527.1:0-25354 GCA_031398405.1 Rhodobacterales bacterium
GGATGAGCTGCCGCAGTTGTGGAACGTGCTGCGGGGCGACATGAGCCTTGTCGGCCCGCGCCCGATGATGCTGAACCAGCAGTCGCTGTATCCCGGCATTGCCTATTACGCGCTGCGACCGGGTATCACCGGCTATTGGCAGACCGCTGGCCGCTCCCGCACCACCTTTGCAGCCCGGGCCGAATACGACAGCGCCTATGAAGAAGCGCTGTCCCTTGTCACAGACTTGCGGATTCTGGTCCGTACGGTGAATGTGGTGGTCAAAGGCACGGGCTGCTGACTGCTTGATATCGAGATGCAAAAGGCCCTCCCCGGACACGGGGCGGGCCTTTTGTGTTTTTATGCAGCAGTCAGATGTCAGGCAAAGGCAGATGCCGCCAGCAACAACATCGTCATCCCGGCTGCCAGCACCACGAAACGTGGCAATGCTTTTACCTGACTGCGCAAATCCGGCAGGGCGGTCAACGCGCCGCCGCCGCGCCGCGGTTTGCCAAGCTTCAGATCACCCAGCGTCACCACCGGGCGCAGCCCCAACTGGCGTTCCATCTGGGCTGAGGTCCGGACCACCGGGTGTAACAAATCCAGCATGAATGCCAGAACGATTCCCGCCAACACGCTGACGAAAGCCCCCGCCAATGCAATTTTCTTGCGCCCCTTCCCCACGGGATAGGGCGGCGTCTCGGCGCGTTCCAGCAAGGCAAAGCGTTCGCCCTGCTGACGGTCGGCAAGGCGCTGCGTGGTTTCTGCTTCGGCCAGACGGCGGGTGATGACGGCGTACTGCTCTCGCAGTTGGGTCAACTGCCGATCATAGCCGGAAAGTTGGCGTTCCACCTCGGGCGTCTGGGCGATGGCACCCTCTACCTCGGCGCGGCGGGCGGTCAGGGCGGCCTTTTGCTGGGCCAGCACGCTGGCTTGTGCTGTCAGATCGGCCAACTTGCGCCGTTCGGTGGCGCGCAGGGTTTCGGCCGTGTCCAGCGGCGTCTTGTCTGCCAACACCGCCAGCAATTGCTGATCCAGCGCGCGGGCGTCACTGTCCAGTGCAATCAGTTCGTTGCGCTGAGCCTCAACCATGGTGGGCAAAGCATCTGCGTGCGCATTTTTGTAATCGGCGATCTGGCTTTCTAGGGTGGCAATCTCAGTCTCCAACCGCGCGCCCTCGTCCGAGAAAAAGGCAAAGGTTTCACGCGCTTTGTCGGCAGTACCGACCGTGGACATGTCCAGAATACTTTGCGCAAAGTCGTTGGCAACCCGGGCCGCCTGTTCGGCATCCCCCAAACGCGCAAAGACGATGATGGCCGACAGGTTGGCGGGGGCACCATAAGTCTGGCTGCCGACACTCGCCACGCCCTGAAACCGGACCGATGCCCGCAGCAACCCGATCTTCTGATCGGTGTCCAATGGCAGATCAGCAAACAGCCCTTGTCTTTCGATCACCGCCAGCATTGCCTCGCGGGTGGTCAATTGTTGTTCAATGCCTTGCAGCAATACTGCTGACCCGCTTTGATCGGCCCCGTCCCCAGCGACCTGCGCACCCTGTACTTGAATGGTGGCTGCGGTTTCAAAAGTGTCGGGACGGTTCTTTGCGAAGATCACCGACAATACGATGCCAAGTACCGCCACCACCCCGATCACCCATTTGCGGCGGAGCAGGAAAGAAATCAGTTCGTCGAGCGTTTGTATCTGGCCCATGCCGCCCTTACCTTTTGCCGTAGAAATAGCGCTGCAAGCCGCGATCCTGCGCGCGGTTCAGCACCACGCCCAGAAGGGGCAGGCGGCCTTCAAACAAACGCTCACACGCGCGAATGTCGGCGGGGGTGGTTTTGGTGCCGTCTGTCACCAGCAGCACGGCATCGACCTGCCCGGCAAGGCCGATCACATCATCCGACCCAAGCGCCGGGGGCAGATCGTAAATCACCACATCTGGGTGCAGTTGTTCGCGCATGCCCTCCAGCGCAGTGGCGGTGTCGGGGTCTTGCAGCAGGGCCGCGGGGTTCGTCACAGCCTTGCCATTCAGCGCGAGCGCAAGGTTGCGTCCTACCCGGCGAAAATGCGATTCAAGCGGCTGGTCACCGGACAGAAACTCGTGCAACGGCTGCGGCTCTTTGACGCCAAACAGGGCCGCCAGTTGCGGATCGCGCAGCTCCAGATCCATCAGCACCGTCCGGCACGACGGCATCCGCGCCATGGACAGTGCCAGATTGGCCGCGACAAACGATTTGCCGCACCCGTGGGTCGGCGAGGTAATGGCGATGCGGCCCCAGCCTTTGGCGGCAAGCGCCTGAAGGATCCGGGTGCGCAAGATATCAAACGTGGCGGCGGCTGGGCTTTGTGCCGTTTGGGTAAACAAACCGTTTCCAGCCAGCCGATCGGGGTCCAGCGTGATCTGACCGATTGATTCCCACACCCGCGTGGGGTTCGGCGCAGCCAGCGTCATGGGTGACAGAAAAATCTCGCGACCGGTATTCTGGTCCAGCGTGATGGCGCGGTTTGGGACGATTTGCCCCGGACGAAACAGCGACACACCCGACCCCCGCGGGACAGGTTGGGTGCGGTTTTGGTCATCACCGGTTTCGCTGGACATCAACACATACTCCTGCCCTGCCGGTTCTACGGACTGGCCACCCAAGATATTGTGTCTGAACATCTAAGTCACGGGCCCTTGCGATACGCGGGCCAAACATGGCGCACGCCGGTTAACTACACCCGCCATCGTGGCAGGACTGACGCCGAAAATTGTGGTCAAAGCTTGCGCGCGCGACGCGCCCAGTGCTGTGACCGTTCTGTCCGGGCCCCCGCCCAACAGAGGTATCTTTAGCAGATGTATGGCGAAAAAGAAAGCGGGGGTAGGCAGTTGCAGCCTTGTCTTAAGGCTTGGCCACGGGCAGTTGCGTGCTTATGGTGATGGCATGAAAGAGACACTGACCCTTGCCCTGCCTGTGCCGCCCGTGGTGGATGCTGTGGTCATTGGCCGCAATGAGGGCGCGCGGCTGATCGCCTGTCTGGCGTCGCTGCGGGGCCGCGTGCGGCATCTCGTTTATGTTGATTCGGGGTCCAGTGATGGGTCACGTGATGCAGCAGCGCAGGCCGGGGCGATTGTGGTGGCGCTGAATATGGATTTTCCCTTTACCGCAGCGCGGGCGCGCAATGCGGGTCTGGCAGAGCTTGCCGCCCAGTCGCCGAGGGCCGATTTCGTGCAGTTTGTGGACGGCGATTGTGCGGTGGCCGAGGGGTGGATCGAAGCAGGGCTGGCGGGGTTTGCCGCCCGGCCTCGTGCCGTCGTAGTGTGCGGGCGCAGGCGCGAACGCTACCCGGACGCATCGGTGTGGAACCGGCTGTGCGACCGCGAATGGGACACGCGGGTCGGGCGCACACGGGCTTGTGGAGGGGACGCGCTGATGCGGCTTGCGGCGGTGCTGCGGGTCGGCGGCTACCGCGAAAGCCTGATCGCGGGCGAGGAACCCGACCTGTGTCTGCGCCTGACCCGCGCGGGCGGTGAAGTGTGGCGGATCGAAGCCGAGATGACCCTGCATGACGCAGCCATCCTGCGGCTGGGCCAGTGGTGGCAACGGATGCGGCGCGCGGGCCATGCTTTCGCCGAAGGTGCCGCCCTGCATGGTGCAGGCCCCGAACGGCATTGGGTGGTGGAAACGCGGCGGGCCGTGGTGTGGGGGGTTGGAGTGCCGTTGGCTGCGTTGGTGGGGGGGTTGATGCATCCCTTGGGCTTTGGGCTGCTTTTGGCATGGCCGCTGCAAGTGATGCGGCTTGGCTGGCGGTGGCGGGCCGATGGCCGTGCAGGCTGGCAGGCGGCGCTGTTCACCGTCTTGGGGAAACTGCCCGAGGCGCAGGGGGTGGCGACCTACTGGCTGAACAGGTTGCGCAATCGGCAAGCCGGGTTGATCGAGTATAAATAATCAGCCAAACCGCAATCGCAGCGCTGCCAACGCCTGTTGCGGCAGTACCGCCGCACAGGCCGCATAGCGCGGGATCATGCGGCGCGGAGACGTTACCGCCCGCCACACCCATTCCAGCGCCACAGCTCGCATCCATGCGGGGGCGCGCTGTTGGTGGCCTGCCAGAAAATCCAGCCCTGCGCCAAATCCGGCAAAGCCCGTGTGCGGGGAGGCATGGCGTCCAAAGGCGGCCAGCATTTCTTGTTTTGGCGCACTCAGCGCCAGAAGGCATAGGCCCGGCCCCAAGGCGGCCACCTGCGCCATGATTTCGCCTGCCTCGGCCCCTACTGGATCAAACCCGAAACGAGGCGATATCATCGCGCCGATCCGCAGCCCCGGCACCTGCGCGCGCAGCGAGACTGCGGCCTTGGCCAAGGCATCATCCGTAGTCCCTACCAGAGACACCGGCAGGCCCATATCGGCCATAAGTGTGCAGAGCGGAACCACCATATCCGACCCCGGCACCAGACTGACCGGCTTGCCCGCCAGACGCGAGAGCCAGACAATCGGGTTGCCGTCGGCCACCACCAGATCATGCTGCGCATAGGCTGTGCGGTACGCAGCTGAGGTGCCGAGCTTC
This sequence comes from Rhodobacterales bacterium, assembly GCA_031398405.1. Classification (GTDB taxonomy): domain Bacteria; phylum Pseudomonadota; class Alphaproteobacteria; order Rhodobacterales; family Rhodobacteraceae; genus JANNNF01. Next base: position 4,531 of record JANNNF010000527.1, read on the forward strand.
ACCACGTGATCCAGATTGATTGTCGCCAGCGCAAAGCCCAGATCGCGTGACAGCCGGTCGCGCACCGTGGCCAGCAGGGTGGCCCGGTCAGGCTGATTGATCGTGATCACGGTCTGATCAAAGCGGAAATGCACGGAAGTATCCTGACGGCCTGTTCGGATGATGTCTTAACAGTTTTGGCTTGCCAAAGCGACAGATCGCAGCCCGGTGGCCGCCTTGGAGTTACCATGCTATAGAGGGCAGATAGCGCCCCTATTGCCAGAGTATTTCCTTGGCTGACCCGAATATCTTTGCTTATGCGATGCTGCTGATCTGGCCGCTGGTGGCGTGGATGCTTTACACGCGCCTAGACCCCGCGAAGGCGCTGATCTGGACGCTGCTGGGCGGGTATCTGCTGTTGCCGCCCGTTGCGGCCATAGACTTTCCGGTGGTGCCGGACTTGCGCAAGGAAACCATTCCGAATCTGATGGCCATGCTGTTGTCAGTCTATCTGCTGCGCGACAGGGTGCCGGTGATGCCGGAAGGCATGCTGGGACGGGTGCTGATCGGCCTGTTTGTGTTGTCCCCTTTTGCGACGGTGCTGACCAATGGCGACCCTTTGCCGATTGTGAACCATGATGTCCCGGGGATGCGCATTTACGATTCCGTGGCGGCTATGGCCAATCAGGCCATCTTCCTGATGCCGTTCTTTCTGGGCCGTCGCTATCTGGGCACACCCCAGGCCATGCAGGCCATGCTGGCCGCATTTGTGGCGGGGGGCTTGGCGTATTCCATCCCGATGCTGATCGAGGTGCGATTCAGCCCGCAGATCAACGTCTGGATTTATGGCTTCTTCCAGCATGATTTCTTTCAGACCATCCGCTTTGGCGGCTACCGGCCCGTGGTGTTTCTGCCGCATGGGCTGTGGGTGGCGTTTTTTGCCCTTATGGCCCTGCTATCAGCAATGATCAGGTTTCGAGATGCTGGCCCCGACGCGCGCCCCAAACAGCTTTTGATCGTGCTGTATCTGGGGCTGATGCTTTACTTGTGCAAATCGGCTGGCCCGGTGATTTATGCTGTCGTTGCCGCCCCGTTGATATTGCTGGCCCCTCGGCGGGTGCAACTGTCGGTGGCCGCAGGCCTTGCGGTGATCGTGGTGATGTATCCACTGCTGCGCGGCTTGCATGTCATTCCGGTGGACCGGATCGTCGCCGCTGCCGAAATGGTCAGCCCGGAACGCGCGGGGTCACTGGCGTTTCGGGTGGCGAATGAGGAACAGCTGCTGGCCCGCGCGGCAGAGCGGCCTTGGTTTGGCTGGGGCGGCTATGGCCGCAACCTGATCCGCGATCCGGTGACTGGGAAAGAGTTGTCGATTGTCGATGGCGAATGGGCGATCCAGATCGGGACTTATGGCTGGTTAGGCTACATTGCAGAATTCGGGTTGCTGGCCCTGCCATTGATCCTGATGGCGCGAGAGGCCGTGTTGCAGCGGGGGGTGGTGTTTTCGCGGGTGGCCTGCGGGATGGCGCTGATCCTTGCGGTCAGCATGGTGGACCTGCTGCCCAATGCGACGATTGTCGCGATCACCTGGCTGATGGCAGGCGCGCTGATGGGCTACGCCGAGGCAGTATCACGTGACCGCAAGGCCCGCGAGGCGCTTGACCGTCTGACACTGCGGCCAGAGCGGACGGTGATCTGATGTTGCGGGTGGATGTCGGGGTGTTTGCGCATAACGAGGCTGCCGGTATCGCCGCCATGGTGGCAGAACTTGCGCGGCAGACATGGCAAGGCATCGACGCGCGGATCGTAATTCTGTGCAACGGCTGCACCGACGACACAGCTCGGCGCGCGCTCAGCGCGGGCGGGGTTGAGGTGGTGGACCTGTCCCAAGGCGGCAAGTCCCGCACTTGGAACCGCTTTGTGCATGGTCTGTCACGCCGGGATGCCGACATCCTGATCATGGCCGATGCTGATATTCAGATGCCGGAAGCGGACAGTTTGTCGGCATTGGCAATTACCCTCGCTGCGTTTGAAAACCTGCATGTGGTCAACAGCCGCCCCGTCAAGGACATTGTTCATCGCCCCGAGGGGCTGTCGCTGCTGGACCGCATCATCGCGGCGGCGGGGGGCGGGCTGGATGATTGGCGCACCGCCATTTGCGGGCAGCTTTATGCGATCCGCGCCGATGTCGCGCGGCGCTATCACCTGCCCATCGGTCTGCCGGTAGAGGACGGGTTTCTGCGCGCCATGGTTCTGACGGATGCGTTGACCACCGACGGCGATGTCGGCCTGATTGAAGGGGCAGATGTGTTCCACATCTATTCCTCTGAACGCAGCATTCCCGCGCTTATCCGGCATCAGACCCGTATCGTTATCGGGTCGGCCATTAATGCGGCGGCTTTTGCCGACCTGCGCAGTCTCGCCCCCGAACTGCGTCATGCCGCCTTGGCGCAGGCTGCGGGGGATGATGGTTGGCTGGCGGCGATGTTGGCCCGGCAACTGCCGCGCCTGCCCTTCGGCTATGTTCCGGTGCATTTTTTGACCAAGCGGTTGTCGCGGATGACCTTGCGTCGTCTGCCGATCACCTTAGCCGGGTTTTTCTTTGATGCGATTGTTTACGCAATCGCACAAATTCGGATGGCACGCGGGGTCGGGGCCGGGTTCTGGTAGGCTGTTTTGCCTTTATCGCTGGGGGTTCGCGGCAACATTGTGGCAATATCATGGCATTGTTACGCAATGGGATATGATCAGGCAGTGGATTTGCCATGGGTATCCCTAACGCAAGATTTGCGGTAGTTTCAGCGGGTTGGTGCGTGGTGTTCCGGGGGCTCGGGACGGCCGCGCCGTGGGGAGTGGGTGTTTGACGGTGCCGAGAGACGACCAAAAGCTGGCGCTTGACCAGATCAGCGAGACTGACATTGCGATTGTCGGCATGGCTGCACATCTGCCGGGCGCGCCGGACATCTCGACCTATTGGACCAACCTTGCCGCTGGGGTCGAATCAATCCGGGTGCTGTCGGACGGTGAATTGCTGGCCGCCGGCGAAGACCCCACCCGGATGCGACGCCAGAATTATGTGCCATCGGCGGCCGTGCTGGACAAGTTCGAACATTTTGACGCCGATTTCTTTGGGTTTTCCCCGAAAGAGGCCGCGATCCTGGACCCCCAACACCGACATTTCATGGAGGTGGCGTGGGAGGCGCTGGAAAATGCGGGCCACCCGCCCGAAAACTTCAATGGCGCGGTCGGGGTGTACGCGGGCTGCGGTATGGGCAGCTATTTCTATTTCAACCTGTGTTCCAACCCCGATCTGGTGGACAGCACGGGCATGTTCTTGCTGCGGCACACGGGCAACGACAAGGATTTCCTCGCCACCCGGGTCAGCCATATTTTTGACCTTAAAGGCCCGTCGATCAACATTCAGACGGCTTGTTCCACATCTCTCGTGGCGGTGCATTATGCCAGCCAGGCTTTGTTGAACGGGGAATGTGACATGGCCCTTGCAGGGGGCGTGACGATCGAGCTGCCCCACGCGCGGGGGTATTTGTATACCGAGGGTGAGATTCTGTCGCCCGACGGCCATTGCCATGCCTTTGATGCGCGTGCGCATGGCACGGTGTTTGGGTCGGGTGCCGGCTGTGTTGTTCTGCGCCGCGCGGTCGATGCCGTGCGCGACGGCGACCACATCTGGGCGATCCTGAAAGGGTCGGCTGTCAATAACGATGGCGCGGCCAAGGCGGGCTATCTGGCCCCATCAGTGGACGGTCAGGCTAAGGCGATAGCCGAGGCGCAGGCCATGGCGGGCGTTTCCGCCGATATGGTCAGCTATGTCGAATGCCACGGCACCGGCACCTATCTGGGCGATCCGATTGAGGTTGCAGCCCTTACCGCCGCGTTCCGTGAGACCACAGATGCGGTGGGGTCGTGCCGGATCGGGTCTGTTAAAACCAATATCGGCCATCTGGATACCGCCGCCGGGGTGGCGAGCCTGATTAAAGTCGCGCTGTCCCTGCATCACCGCCAACTGCCGCCAAGTCTGGGCTATGGCGCCCCGAACCCGTCGATTGATTTTGAAACCAGCCCGTTCCGGGTGAACGACCGCTTGACCGATTGGTCGTCAGACGCGCTGCTGCGGGCGGGCGTCAACAGCCTGGGCGTGGGCGGCACAAATGCCCATGTGGTGCTGGAACAAGCCCCTGAACGGGTGCAGTCCGAGGACAGCGACTGGCCGTTCCAGCCCATCGTGCTGTCCGCCAAATCGCGCGGTGCGCTTGAGGGTGCCGCGTCACGTCTGGCCGCGCATCTGCGCGCGACCGACGACCCGCTGGCCGACATTGCCTATACCTTGAAAGAAGGCCGCCGCGCCTTTGAACGGCGCAGGGTCTTGGTCGCATCTTCACATGCGGAAGCGGCGGACCTGCTGGAAGGCAGCGACCCGCGTCGAGTGTTCAACCATGATTTTCTGGGTGACGACCCCGAGGTGATTTTCATGTTCCCCGGCGGCGGCGCGCAATATGCGGGCATGGCGCGGGGTATCTATGAAACCGAACCCGTGTTTGCCGATTGGATGGACCGGGGCCTCGCCATCCTGCAACCCAAGCTGGATTATGATATCCGCAGCCTGTGGTTGCCGGAAAAGGGTGCAGAGGCTGCGGCCAACACCGCGCTCAAGCGCCCGTCAGTGCAACTGCCGCTGATCATGATCACCGAATATGCGCTGGCGCAATTGTTCCAAAGCTGGGGGGTCGCGCCTAAGGCCATGGTCGGCCATTCGATGGGTGAAAACACTGCCGCCTGCCTTGCGGGGGTGATGAGCTTTGAGGATTGCATCGGCCTCGTGCATCTGCGCGGCAGCCTGTTTGATACGATTGCGCCAGGTGGGATGCTGTCGGTGCCACTGTCTGAGGCCGACTTGCGCCCTTGGCTGGTCGGCGATCTGGACCTTGCGTCCGTCAACGCGCCCGGCCTGTGCGTGGTGTCTGGCCCAGATGCTGCACTGGATGGGCTGACCGCTGCCTTGGCTGCCATGGACGTGGAAACACAGCGCATCCAGATTGATATCGCGGCACACAGCCGGATGCTGGAGCCTATCCTTGACCGCTTTGGCGATTATCTGCGGTCGATCAAACTTCATTCGCCAAGCTTGCCGATCATCTCTAATACGACCGGGGTGGAACTGACCGCCGCACAGGCCACCAGCCCGGACTATTGGGTGGCGCATCTGCGCAACACCGTGATGTTCCAGCCCTGCATGGCCACGCTGACCAGCACGCCCAACCGGGTCTATCTGGAAGTGGGGCCGGGGCGGGCATTGTCATCCTTGGCTCAGGCCAATGGCGTGCCGAGCACAGCGGTGATTGCGGCGCTGCGTCACCCGGATCAGAAGATGGCCGATGACCAATGGCACATGGCGGCGATCGCGCGCCTGTGGGCCTGCGGTGTGCCGGTGGACTGGGTACCCATCTGGGGTGAGGCCCGGCGCAACCGCGTGGTGCTGCCAACCTATGCGTTTCAGCGCAAACCTTATTTCATCGAACCTGGCACTGCCGCCAAAGCCCCTGCCAAAGCCTTGCCCACGCGCAACGACGATCTGTCGGCCTGGGGGTGGAAGCCGCATTGGACGCCGACGAGTGCGACGTTTGACATTGACGATCTGGCCGAGGCCCCGGTGCAAAGCTGGCTGGTGTTTCTGGACGGCGAGGGGCTGGGGGCTGCCGTCACCGCCCGGTTGCGCGCAGCCGGGCACCGGGTCACGACAGTGCGCCCCGGTGATGCGTTCGGGCGCGATGGGGCAAATGGCTATATCCTGGCACCTGAACGGGGTCGTGATGGATATGACGCGCTGATCCGTGATATGGTGGCAGCGGGGCATCCTCCAACGCGTGTGGCGCATTTCTGGCTGGTGACACGCGGTGAAACTTTTCGCCCCGGTTCGAGTTTCTTTCACAGAAATGTGGAGCAGGGGTTTTATTCGTTGATGTTTCTGGCTCAGGCCATTGCTGAGGAAAACTTGCCGCGTCCGATCCACCTGACGGTGGTGGCGACGGGATCTGCCGCGGTGAAATCCGAGGTGCTGACCTACCCGGAAAAATCGACCATCGTTGGCCCGTTGCGTGTGATCCCGCGCGAATTGCCGGGTGTTACGGTTTCCAGCCTTGATGTGGTTTTGCCAGCAGCACCCCGGCGTGGCGTGGCTGACTTGTCTGCCGTGACGTCGCAGGTGTTGGAGGAATTGCTGGCCGATCCATTACCCGTTGTGGCTGCGGTGCGGGGTGAGAAACGCTATGTCCAGGATTTGCGCGCGGTTGAACTGACAGATGACAGCTTTGCCCTGCCACAGGGTGCACATGTGCTGATCACCGGTGGGTTTGGCGGCATTGGTCTGACGATTGCCGAAGATCTGATCCGGTGTTTTGGCGCGAAAATCACACTGGTTGCGCGCCGTAGCTTGCCGGACCGCGACACTTGGGGCGGGTATCTGGCAACGCATAACCCGGCCGATCCGCTGGCGCGGCGTATCCTCGCCCTTCAACGGTTGGAGGCTTTGTGCGGCGAAGTGCTGGTGGTGCCCGCCGATGTCTGCAACGAACAAGACATGCAGGCGGCGTTGACTTCGGGGATGACCCGCTTTGGCGCGGTACGGGCGGTTATCCATGCCGCGGGGGTGGTTGACGACGGTCCTTTGATGACCAAATCGCCTGCGCAAGTTGAAGAAGTGTTTGCGCCGAAACTGCATGGCACCCAGGTGCTGCACCGGTTGTTCCCGGATGGCAGCCTTGATCTGATGGTGCTGTTTTCGTCCACTTCTACCGTCACCGGCCCTGCCGGGCAGATCGACTATGTGGCAGCGAATGAATATCTGAACGCTTATGCTAAATCACGGTCGGGGGACAAGACGCGGGTTGTGGCGCTGAACTGGGGCATCTGGACCGGGGTTGGCATGGCAGCGGAAGCGCTGGCCGACCGCACGGGTCGCCCAGATGCGCCGCGCCTGCCGATCACGCAGCCTATGCTGGACGAGGCCACCTTTGACGGGCAGGGCAACCGGCTGTTCACTGCCACCTACGGCGTGGACCGGTGGGTGCTGGACGGCCACCGCACCAAAGCGGGTCAGGCGCTGATCCCGGGCACTGGCATACTGGAAATCGCGGCGCAAGCGATGCGCGCGCAAGGCGAGGCTGGCGGGTTTGAGGTGCACGATCTGTACTTCTTCCGCCCGTTGGACGTGGCAGACGCGGCCAGCCTTGATATCCGCGCGCGGCTGATGCGCAGTGACGAAGGCTATATGTTTGAGTTGCGGTCCGCCGTGCCGCACAAAGGCCGGACAGGCTGGCAGTTGCATGCGCAGGGTCGGGTTTTGCCGTTGGCAGGCAGTGCCCCGCGGATCGACGTTGGCGCTATTGCAGCGCGGTTGCCTTTGGCTGAGGCGGGCGATGGACTGCGCAGCCCGCAAGAGGAACACCTGAATTTTGGCCCCCGATGGCGGGTGTTGCGCAGCCGCAGCCTTGGCGCGGGCGAAGGCTTGGCGCGGCTGACCTTGCCTGCCGCGTTCCAGTCCGATCTGGATCAGCCTTGGGTACTGCACCCTGCATTGATGGATTTGGCGACGGGCTGGGCCATGGGGCTGATCGCAGGCTATCAACCCACCAACCTGTGGGTGCCGGTGTCCTATTCCCGCATTGTGGTACATCACGCCTTGCCCGCCGATATTGTCAGCCATGTGCGCAATGCCGCCCCCAACCGGGCGACGGACCCTTCAGCGCAGTTTGACATCACGCTGGCCACGCCAGACGGGGTTGTTTGTGTGGAAATCCAAGGCTTCACCATCCGCCGTCTGGATGGCGCTTTGGCCTTTGCCAAACCTGACCCGCGCGAGTTGGAGTTTGACGATGGCAAGGCAAGTCCCAAGCCGACATCGCCTGCTGAAGAACGTCTTCTGCACACCTTTGCAATGGGGATTCGCCCGAGTGAAGGCGCACAGGCCTTTGCCCGCGCTATGACGGCGGGGCAGGCCCAGATCATCGTTTCATCATTAGACCTGCCTGAGCTGATCCGCCAGACTGCCGAGGCTGATGCCGCAAAGGCCGAAGGGCAAAGCTTCGAGCGCCCCGATCTGGATACCGACTATGTCGAGCCGCGCAATGATGTGGAACGCACTCTGGTGGGGTTCTGGCAGGATCTGCTTGGAGTGGCGCAGGTCGGGGTCGAGGACAGCTTCTTTGACCTTGGCGGCCATAGCCTGATCGCGGTGCGGCTGTTTGCAATGGTCAAAAAGGCGTACCGGGTGGAATTTCCGATCTCTATCCTGTTCGAGGCCCCGACGATTGCGCGCTGTGCTGCGCTGATTGCCGATCAGATTGGCGATGTGGTTGACAGTGCCACGGCGGCGGTCAAGCCAGTTGCATCCCGAAGGTTCACTCATCTGGTGCCGATGCACCAAGGCGATGGTGGACCAAAAGCACCGCTGTTCATCGTGGCGGGTATGGGCGGCAACGTGCTGAACCTGCGGCACATGGCGAACCTGATGGGGGCGGACCGGCCTTTCTACGGCCTTCAGGCGCGGGGGTTGCTGGGCGATGACCAGCCGCACACCTCGTTGCAACAGGCGGCGACCGACTATCTGGCTGAGGTGCGGCAGGTGCAGCCGCATGGGCCGTATTTCCTTGGCGGCTACTCCGGGGGCGGTCTGACCGCCTGGGATATGGCACGGCAGTTGGAAGAAGCGGGCGAACAGGTGGCGCTGGTTGTGCTGCTGGACACGCCGCTGCCGATGCGCCCGGTGGTCAGCCCGCGTGACAAGGCAGTGATAAAGCTGCTGGAATTCCGCCGCAAGGGATTGGGCTACATAGTGGAATGGGCTCAAAAGCGCCACGCCTGGAACGTGTCGCAACGTGAGCTGCGCCTTGCAGGCCCGCCGCCCGAGGCCCCGACCGACTTTAACAACTGGGCGGTGGAATTGGCGTTTCGCGGGGCCTTGCCGCAGATGCAGGTGACGCGCCGCACCGGTACTGCCGTGTTGTTCCGCCCGCCAATGGACCTGAAATGGCAGGTAGCGGCAGGCCGATGGGTCAGCGATGCCAAGGAATATGTCTATCCCGACAATGACTGGGGCCAGTTTGCGCCGCAGTTGCAGACCATCGAAGTGCCGGGGGATCATAATTCGATGGTGCTGGAACCCAACATCCGGGCTTTGGTCGCCAAACTGCGTGGCGTCATCGCCGGGATAGAGGCCGGGATGCTGGTGCCGCCTGCGCCGCCCCCCGCATCAAAGCCGCCTGATCCGGGCTATGCGCTGGCCCTGTCGCAGGCGGCTGAATGATGGGTGACGGGCGAAAACCTACCCTGCTCACGGTGATCCTGAACTGGCGCACCCCTGATCTGACGTTGCAAGCGGCTTCTGCCGCGTTGCGGGCGCTGGACGGGATCGACGGCGCGCTGGTGATTGTGGACAACGACTCGGGCGATGGGTCGTATGAGGCGATGCTGGCGCAGGTGGTGCAGCGGGGCTGGGATATCGGCCCGCATCGGGTGAGGATTGTGCAATCGGGGCGCAATGGCGGCTTTGGCGCGGGCAACAACGTGGGCATCCGTGCGGGCCTGCCGGACGGCAGCAAACCCGATTATGTATATATCCTGAACTCGGACGCCTTTCCCGCGCCCGATGCAATAACCTCGCTGATGACACATCTGGAAACCCATCCGGGCACCGGATTTGCCGGCAGCTATATTCACGGGCCAGAGGGTGAACCCCACCGTACCGCCTTTCGCTTTCCCACCATCGCGTCGGAATTTGAGAGTCAGGCGCGCTTTGGCCCGATTTCGCGCTTGCTGCACGACCGGGTTGTAGCGGCCCCGTTGCCTGTCGTGACCAGCCGGGTGGAATGGCTGGCGGGCGCAAGCCTGATGATGCGCCAGTCGGTACTCGACAAGATCGGCTTGTTTGATGAGACGTTCTTTTTGTACTTTGAGGAAACGGATCTGTGCCATCGTGCCGCAACGGCTGGCTGGCCGACCGATTATGTTGTGGAAAGCCGGGTTGAACACATCGGCTCGGTGTCTACCGGCATGAAGGAATGGGCGCGTATTCCGCAATTCTGGCTGGATAGTCGGATGCACTATTTCACCAAGACGCACGGCCGCATTTATGCGGCGGCGACCACTGTGGCGCATATTGCGGGTGGTGTGATGTGGCGGGCGCGTCTGTTGGTGCAGCGCAAAGACCCGGGCGATCCGCCGCATTACCTGTCTGACCTTGCGAGCCACGCCTTGCGCCGCTCTTTGGCACCTGCACGCACCACTCCACCCCAGACGCGACCCGCCGAATAGGACGCAGCATGACCCGTTTCACGACCCTTCTCGTCGGCAATGAAAGCCTGACCGCACAATGTGGCGACCAAATCTTGGCGCGGGGGCACGGCATTGCTTGCGTGGTGACGCGGAACGCGGGTGTGCGCAAATGGGCTGTCGGGCTGGGGCTGCGGGTGGCCGCACCGGGGGAGGATCTGGGGGATCTGGCGGTCGACTGGCTGCTGTCGGTCGCCAACTTGACGATGATACCGGCAGCGGTTCTGGCCCGGGCCAGTAAAGGTGCGGTGAACTTTCACGACGGCCCGTTGCCTGCCTATGCCGGGTTGAATGCGCCGGTCTGGGCCATTCTGAAAGGCGAGAAGACCCACGGCATCACCTGGCATCTGATGGCCGAGGGGGTGGATACTGGCGACATTCTGGAACAACGGCTTTTCAATCTGGCCCCTGACGAAACCGCGCTGACGCTGAACACCCGGTGTTTCGAGGCTGCGATTGACAGTTTCCCCGCCGTTCTGGCGCAGTTGGAAACCGGCTTGCGCCCGCAGCCGCAGGATTTCGGCCGCCGCACGCAGTTCCACCGCGCCGACCGCCCTTCTGCAATGGGGCGGCTGGATTTTACCCAAAGCGCGGGTGATGTGGCTGCCGTGGTGCGAGGCTTGGATCATGGCCGCTACTGGAACCCGGTTTGCACGGCAAAGATCGCGACCGCCACCCTTGTGCTGAACGTCGGCGGGGCGCAGGTTGTGGCGGGGCAGGCTGTGCCTGGCACCGTGCTGTCGGCGGATGATGGCGGTCTGGTGGTGGCCTGTGGGCAAGGGGCGGTCCGGCTGACGCGGCTGACCTGTCAGGATAAGGGGCTGCCGGTGCATCCGGCCAGCATTAGTGACGGCCAGTTGCCTTTGCTGACTGGTGTCGAGACTGAGCATCTGACCGCCACGCTGGCGCAGATTGCTCCGGTCGAACCCGCCCTGCGCCGTGCCTTGCTGGCCCTGCAACCTGCGCTGCTGGGCGAGGTTGGCGCGACAACAGTTGCCCCCGATTGGCACAGCCTATCGGTGGATCTGCCGGGGGTGCCCCCGATGCGGGCGCTGCCGCTGCTGGCCTTGGCAATGACGCGGGCGGTGGGGCAGACGGACGCGGGTTTTGCTTTTGCGGCGGGCGTCAATCCTGCGCCCGGCTATCTGTCAGACTGGGTGCCGCTGGTGGTGCCAACGGCGGGCGATATCGGGCAGACCGAGGCGTCGGTCGGTGCGGCCATGGCGGGCGCGGTGCCCGGCTTTCCGCTCGATCTGATGACGCGGGATGGCGCGCTGGCCAGCCTTGCTGTGCCGCAAGTGGCGCTGTCCGCAACCGGCCAGCCGCTGCCTGGGTCTGTCCTGACCCTGACCACTGGACGCTTGCATTACGACGCCGCCCGCATTGCCGCACCTGTGGCGCAAGCCTTGTGCCAGCGGCTGACCCAGACTGCGGCGACCCTGCTTGGCTCGGACGCTGGCACCGCACTTGCCTCTGTCTCGGCCCTTGCGCAGGCAGAACGGGATCAAGTGCTGCACGGCTGGAACCAGACCCTCGCCCCTCGCCAGACCCAGTGTGTGCACACCATGTTTGAGGCGCAGGTCCAGCGGACGCCAGACGCTGTGGCCGTGGTCTGCGACGGGGCGAGCATGACCTACACCGCCCTGAACGCCGCTGCAAACAGGGCGGCGCATGTGCTGACCGGGATGGGCGTTGTCCCGGGAACGCTGGTTGGCCTGTGCACCAGCCGCAGTCTGGATTTGTTGGTGGGGGCCTTGGCTGTTCAAAAGGCCGGCGGTGCCTATGTCCCGATGGACCCGGCCTATCCGGCAGACCGAATCGCGTTGTATATTGAAGATTCCGCCTGCCCGGTAATCGTGACGCAAAGCGCTTTGGCCGCGACCTTGCCGGCGCATCAGGCGCAGGTCCTGTGCCTTGATACAGATCCCCGGCTGGCTTTGGCCTCCGAGGCTAACCCCGAAAGTGGCGTTGGGCCGAGCGATCTGGCTTACATGATCTATACCTCTGGCTCTACCGGGCGCCCCAAGGGGGTGATGGTCGAACACCGCAATGTGGTGAACTTCTTTACCGGGATGGATCAGCGCATTGGCCCGGATGGCGGGGTTTGGCTGGCCGTCACGTCGCTGTCGTTCGACATTTCGGTGCTGGAATTGTTCTGGACGTTGGCGCGGGGGTTCAAGGTCGTGCTGACCTCGGACGAAAACCGTGCGCTGGTGGCGGGCGGCCCGGTGGGTTCGGCGCAGGGGATGCAGTTTTCGTTGTATTACTGGGGCAATGACGATGGCGTTGGCCCCAAGAAATACGAACTGCTGCTGGAGGGCGCGAAATTCGCCGACGCCAACGGCTTCTGCGCGGTGTGGACGCCGGAACGCCATTTCCACGCCTTTGGCGGGCCGTACCCGAACCCGGCAGTGACAGGCGCTGCGGTGGCGGCTGTGACAAAAAACATCGGTGTGCGGGGCGGGTCTTGCGTGATGCCATTGCACCACCCGGCGCGGATTGCCGAGGAATGGGCGGTGATTGACAACCTGACCGGGGGGCGGGCGGGAATTGCTGTGGCCTCTGGCTGGCAGCCCGATGATTTCATCCTGCGGCCCGAAAATACCCCGCCAAACAATAAGGCCGCGATGTTTGCGGCGGCGGATCAGGTGCGGCGTTTGTGGCGCGGTGAGACGGTTGAATTTCCCACCGCCAAGGGCACGATGTTCGGCGTGGTCACGCAGCCTCGGCCAGTGTCAAAGGAACTGCCGCTGTGGGTGACGACGGCCGGTAACCCGGAAACGTGGCGCGAGGCCGGGTCCATCGGGGCCAATGTGCTGACCCACCTGCTGGGGCAGTCGGTTGCCGAGGTGGGCGACAAGATCAAGATCTATCATCAGGCGCTGCGCGATGCCGGGTATGATCCGGCATCGTTTACCGTGACGTTGATGCTGCATACGTTCATCGGGCAAGATCGGGATGCAGTGCGCGAAACTGCCCGTGGGCCGATGAAAGACTACCTTCGGTCAGCCGCCGCGCTGATCAAGCAATATGCCTGGGCCTTTCCGGCGTTCAAGCGGCCTGCGGGCGTTGCTAACCCGATGGACATTGATCTGCAAAGCCTGACGGACGAGGAAACCGACGCCATCCTCGATTTCGCTTTCCAGCGGTACTTTGACGATTCCGGCCTATTCGGCACGGTTGATGACGCCATCGCGCGGGTAGAGGCGCTTAAGGCGATCGGGGTGGGTGAGGTGGCCTGCCTGATCGACTATGGCATTGCACCCGATGTGGTTCTGGCCGCATTGCGCCCCTTGGCGCAAGTGGTGCGGCGCGCCAATGCCGGGATGGCGGCGGATGATTACTCTATCGCCGCGCAGATTTTGCGCCATGGCGTGACGCATCTGCAATGTACTCCGTCGATGGCGCGGATGATTGCAACGAATGACGATAGCCGTGCTGCCTTGCGGGGCGTGAAGACCTTGATGATGGGCGGCGAGGCGCTGCCGGGGGCTTTGGTCGCCGATCTGCGGCAGGCAACGCGCGCGCGGATCTTGAACATGTACGGGCCGACGGAAACCACCATCTGGTCCTCGGTTGAAGAGGTGGGGGCACAAGAGACCACCACCAACATCGGCACGCCGCTGCCGAACCAGCAGATGTACGTGTTGGACGCCGCCATGGCCCCGGTCGCCCCCGGCGTGGCGGGCGAATTGTGGATTGGCGGCGACGGCGTGTCGCGCGGCTATTGGCAGCGGGCTGATCTGACGGCGGACCGGTTCAAGCCCGACCCGTTTGTGACGCCAGACCGCGCCACCCCATGGGGCGCGCGGATGTATCAGACGGGCGATCTGGTGCGGTGGCGGGCTGACGGGCGGCTCGATTTTCTGGGGCGGGCTGACCATCAGGTCAAACTGCGCGGCTACAGGATTGAGTTGGGGGAAATTGAGGCCGCGCTGGAAGCGCAGCCCGGTGTGACCCAAGCCGTGGTGATGGCGCGTGAAGATACCCCCGGTGATCTGCGGTTGGTGGCGTATCTGACGGGTGGAGCGACCGAGGCGGTCCTGCGCCCTGTGTTGGAGGCCATGCTGCCCGCCCATATGGTACCACAGCATTTTGTCGGGATCAGTGCGTTCCCCCTGACGCCTAACCGCAAGGTGGACCGCAAGGCGCTGCCGTTGCCAACCGCACAGGCGGAAGAGCAGACCTTTGTGGCCCCTGCCTCGGATGTGGAAGGGCAGATTGCCGCCATCTGGGCGCGGGTTCTGGGTGTGGCGAAGGTCGGGGCAAAGGACAATTTCTTTGCGCTTGGCGGCCATTCCCTGCTCGCGGTGCAGGTGCACCGGGAAATTCGGTCAGCTCTGGGCGCGACCAAGCTGTCGATTACCGATATCTTCCGCTTTCCCACCTTGTCTGCGCTTGCCGCCCATCTGGACGACACGCCAAAACCCGCGCTTGTGGCCCCCGTCAATGACCGTGCCGATGCGCGCAACGATGCGATGGCGCGGCGCCGCGCGATGCGGGCCGGGCGGGTGGATGCCTGATCCGGAAATGCTGGCAGATGTCGCACGGCATATGCTGCCCACAACAGCGGTGGTTGGTTGGGCCGATCCGCGGGAAAACTACCCCCTGCTGGCGGGAGAGGCGTTGCCGGGGGCGGTGCCTTCGCGTCTGCGCGAATTTGCCGCCGGACGCCATGCCGCGCGGATGGCATTGAATCAAATTGGCGCGGGGCTGATCGCCGTGCCTATGGCCGATGATCGCGCGCCGATCTGGCCCGTTGGCATCACGGGAACCATCACCCACACCCGCAGCGCCTGTCTGGCCGCTGTGGTGCGCGTTGGGGCCTTTGCAGGCATCGGCATTGATCTGGAGGAGGACACCCCGTTAGACCGCGACTTGTGGGACGATGTGCTGGGGCCGGAAGAACAGCTTTGGCTGGCCCGGCAAGACGGCGACCGGGGGGGGCTGTCCAAGCGGATGTTTTCGGCCAAAGAAGCCGCCTACAAGGCGCAGTATGCGCAAAGCCGCACAGTTTTCGGCTTTGACGTGATCGCGATTGCACTGACCGAGACACGGTTTACTGCGACGTTCCGGCAGGAGATTGCGCCCTTTGCCGAGGGCTATGTGATCCACGGCCAGCACGCGCTGGTGCAGGGCCATATCCTGACAACCGCCACTCTGCCTGCTTAAACGGGCCGTAGGCCCAGTTTGGTCGCAGCCTCGATCAGAGCCGCCAGCACTGGGGTTTGCGGGTCGCGCCGCGCGGTGATCAGGCCGACAAGGTGTTCGGCCTCGGGTTCCACGATGGGGATGGATATCATACGGCCCGCGCCCACAAACACCTGCGCCAGCTTCATCGGCACCACAGATGCCCAATGCCCGGTCAGCACATGGCTGATCAGTGCAATGGTGGAATTTGATTCAATCGCCGGAGCGACCGTTGCCCCCGCCGCCGCCAGATGCTGGTTCACGATGCGGCGGTTTTGCATATCGGCGGTAAGCAGGCACAAAGGTTCTGCCGCCACTTCGGCCCACGTCACCCGAGCGCGGCCGGCAAGCGGGCTGCCGGGGGCGCAGAGAAGGCGGTAAAATTCGGTAAACAGCGGCACCATGGTGACGCGGCCAAGCGGTTCGTTGTCCAGATAGGTGATGCCAGCCTCCAGTTCCAGACTGTCGATGCCAGCCAGAATTTCGACACTGGTGCGCGACAGGATGGTGATCTTGACGTTGGGGTGGCGGGCGGCGAACGGCCCGGTCAGATCGGCCACCATCGGCATTGCGGTGGGAATGACGCCGATGCGCAGGTGCCCTGACAGACCGGACCGCACTGCACGCATTTCATCTTTCAGCGCCCGCAGATCACCCACCAACCCGACGGCGCGGTCCAACACGCGCTGGCCTTCGGGCGTCAGGCCCTGAAAGCGGGACCCCCGAAACACCAGTTGCACGCCCAACTGATCCTCCAGCTGCCGGATGGCGGACGACAGCGAGGGCTGCGTCACCCCGCACGCCTGTGCTGCACGGCCAAAATGGCGTTCGCGGGCAAGAGCGATGAACATTTCCAGCTTGTCGATCATCAGGGCAGGGTGATGCCTTGCGGGCTTGTCCGCAAGCCCTGCAAGGCCTACCTGTTGAGCATGAAACATCTTATCCCCTTTTTGCGCAAAGACCCATTCGTTCCGGTGATCCGCCTTGTGGGCAGCATTGGCAGCGGCGGGCGCAGCCTTTCGGATGCGGGCCTTGCTGCGGTGATTGATCGGGCATTCAGCCGCGGCAAACCTGCGGCGGTGGCCCTTGTGATCAATTCGCCGGGCGGGTCAGCCGTGCAGTCCAGCCTGATCGCTGCCCGCATCCGGCGGCTGTCGGTTGAGAAGAACGTGCCCGTCCACGCGTTTGTCGAAGATGTGGCGGCGTCTGGTGGCTATTGGCTGGCCTGTGCGGCGGATCACATCTGGGTGGACCAGAGTTCCATCGTCGGGTCCATCGGGGTGATTTTCGCCTCTTTCGGGTTTCCAGAATTGCTGGCCCGGCAGGGTGTTGAACGGCGGGTGGTTACGGCGGGGCGGTCGAAAAGCTTTGCCGACCCGTTTCTGCCGCAAAAGCCCGAGGATGTGGAGAGGTTGCGCAGCCTTCAAGCCCCGATCCATCAGGCCTTTATCGACCATGTGAAGGTCAGGCGTGGTGCGCGTCTGGCAGAGGCAGATCTGTTCAATGCCGATGTCTGGGTGGGGCAAGCCTCGGTTGACCTTGGCTTGACGGATGGCGTGGCGCATCTGGTGCCAAAGCTGAAGCAGTTATACGGAGAGAAGGTGCGGTTGGTGCCTTACGGCCAAAAGCGGGGGCTATTGCAGCGGTTTGGGCTGGCGACGTTGGAAGGCGCGCTTGCGACAGTTGAGGATCGTGCCCTATGGGCGCGGTACGGGCTGTAACATGCTGTTCAAGGTCAGCATCCTGTTTCTGCTGGGCATGGTGGTAATTGCCATGATCGGTAAGCTGCTGTTTCCGGGCGCGATTGGCCGTGCTGTGCGCAAACGCATCGGCTCAGCCTCTATCTGCGGGCGCTGCGGGCGCTATGTAATTGGGTCGAACGGCTGCGATTGCGGGAAAAAGGGCTGACGATGAGGGCATTGGTAACGGGCGCGGGCAAACGGCTGGGGCGCGCCATGGCGCTGTATCTGGGCGGGCGCGGGTTTGATGTGGCCGTGCATTATTCAACCTCGCAAGATGACGCTGAGGCGGTGGTCAGTGACCTTGTTGCCATGGGTCGCAAGGCCGAGGCTTTGCAGGCCGATCTGCTGGACGAAGCGCAGGTGGACACCATGATCGCGCGGGCGGCAGATCGCTTGGGCGGGCCGCTGACCGTACTGATCAACAACGCGTCGATCTTTGAATACGACACTGTGCAAACCGGCACCCGCCGCAGTTGGGACCGCGCCATCGCATCCAACCTGCGCGCGCCCTTCGTGCTGACCCAAGGCTTTGCCGCCCAATGCCCCAAGGCAAGCCTCGATGCGCAGGGTGAACCCGTGGCGCAGGGGCTGATTGTGAACATGCTGGACCAGCGGGTGCTGAAATTGACCCCCGAATTTACCAGCTATACCATCGCCAAGATGGGGCTGTGGGCGCTGACCCAGACGGCGGCGCAGGGGTTGGCACCCGATGTGCGGGTCAACGGCATTGGCCCCGGCCCGACCTTGCAAGGCGCGCGGCAAAGCGAGGATCATTTTGCCCGACAGCGGGCAGCGACGATCCTGGGCCGGGGGGTGAACCCCGCCGAGATCACCGCAGCCTTGGGCTATTTTCTGGATTCGCCGGGGGTAACGGGCCAAATGCTGGCGGTGGATGGGGGCCAGCATCTGGCGTGGAAAACCCCGGATGTCCTGGGTGTGGAATAGGGTGCCTTAAAAGTTGTGCACTTTTGAGCTGCAGTTCACAACGGTGTTACAAAATCCTTAAGGTTATCAGATATTTGCCAGTCGGATAAAAATCTTTGTCCCAAAAACAATACCTTAGGTAATTGCCTAAAAAACAGGCAGACCAGTAAAGCGGGCCGAAAACAAGGGAAATTTGCCTGTTCGCAAAGTTTCTCCACCCAGTTATCCACAGAAACGGTGGACAGCTTTCCTCTTGCCCCCATGCGGGTATCATTGCAGCTATGGGACAGAATCGCTGAATTTCTGAAGGGCTTCTCTGCGTGACGGACACTGCACAAATCCAGACCGGGTATGAGGTCATTCAGGGCTATCTGCGCACGCTGGATGGGTCGCCCGGGGTGTACCGGATGCTGAATGGCGCGTCGGAAGTGCTTTATGTGGGCAAGGCGCGCAATCTTAAGGCGCGGGTGTCGAACTATGCGCGTGCCTCGGGACATTCGGGTCGGATTGCCCGGATGATCCATGAAACCGCCAGCATGATGTTCCTCACCACGCGCACCGAAACCGAAGCACTGCTGCTGGAGCAGAACCTGATCAAGCAGCTGAAGCCGCGTTACAACGTGCTTTTGCGCGATGACAAAAGTTTCCCGAACATTCTGATCGGCAAAAGTCACCCTTTCCCGCAGCTGAAAAAACACCGGGGGAAAAAGACCGAAAAAGGCAGCTACTTTGGCCCCTTTGCCAGCGCTGGGGCGGTGAACCGCACCTTGAACCAGCTGCAGAAGGTGTTCCTTTTGCGCAATTGCACCGACGCGATGTTTGAGGCCCGCACCCGGCCCTGTCTGCAGTACCAGATCAAACGCTGCGCGGCTCCTTGTGTTGGCCGGGTCGACGGGGCGGCCTATGCGACTCTGGTGGCTGATGCCGAACGCTTTTTGGAAGGCCGCACCACGACCGTGCAGTCCAACCTTGCTGCCGAAATGGCCGTCGCCTCCGAGGCGATGGAATTTGAACGCGCCGCGGCGTTGCGTGACCGGATCAAGGCGCTGACGCAGGTACAGCAGACCCAAGGCATCAACCCCAAGGGCGTGGCCGAGGCTGATGTGGTGGCGCTGCATCTGGACCAAGGGCAGGCGTGCGTTCAGGTGTTCTTCATCCGCGCCAACCAGTCTTGGGGGAACCGGGATTTTTACCCCAAGACCGGGGCTGGGGCCGACGCGCCCGAGATCATGGAGGCGTTCTTGGCGCAGTTCTATGATGATAAGGAACCGCCCCGTTTGATCCTGCTGTCCCACCCGGTGGAAAACGAAGATCTGGTGACGCAGCTTTTGTCAGACCGGGCCGGACGGCGGGTGGAGGTGGCGGTGCCACAGCGGGGCGAAAAGGCGGAACTGGTGGAAAACGCGGCCCGCAACGCGCGCGAAAGCCTGGCGCGGCGGATGGCCGAAAGCTCGACCCAGAACAAACTGCTGGATGGCTTGGCCGAGGCGTTCGGGCTGGACGGCCCGCCCAAACGGATTGAAATTTACGACAACAGCCACATCCAGGGCACCAACGCGGTGGGCGGCATGGTGGTGGCCGGGGCCGAGGGATTTATCAAATCCCAGTACCGCAAGTTCAACATCAAGTCCGATGCCGGGGCGAATTCGGATGACTTCGGCATGATGAAAGAAGTGCTGACCCGCCGCTTTGAACGCCTGCTGAAAGAAGACCCTGACCGTAAGACCGATGTCTGGCCGGACCTGTTGCTGATCGACGGCGGGGCAGGGCAGGTGTCGGCGGTGGCGTCGATCATGTCGGAACTCGGGGTGGATGATATTGCCATGGTCGGGGTCGCCAAGGGCATCGACCGCGATCAGGGCAAGGAAGAATTCTACCGCGTGGGCGAGCCGGTCTTCGCCCTGCAACGCAACGACCCGGTTTTGTATTTTGTGCAACGCCTGCGCGATGAGGCCCACCGTTGGGCCATTGGCGCGCACCGCGCCAAACGCGCCAAGGCGGTGTCGGCCACGCCCTTGGACGATATTCCCGGCGTCGGGGCTACCCGCAAACGCGCGCTGCTGGCCCATTTTGGTTCTGCCAAGGCAGTGTCGCGGGCGGGGCTGCCGGATCTGACCGCCGTTCCGGGCATTTCTGAAGCGATGGCAAAGGCGATCCACGACTTCTTCAACCCGTCGGCGCAAGCCTGATACAGAACTGTCACGAAATCATGGTCTGTGGCCCGCAACCCTTTGTGGAGACATGCCATGGAAAACGACACGACCCCGGCGCGCGATTGGTTGGCGGATGAGCTGGCTGACATGCTGGATGAGGACTACGAGCTGGAGCTGGAGGACGCGACCCTGTCGCGCGAGATCGGGCGGATCTACAAGATCCACCACCCCAAGGCGCTGGCCAGCCGCACCTATCTGACTGAACTGATCCGGTTGCAGTCTGAACTGATCAAGCTGCAAGATTGGGTGTCCTACCACAAGGAACGCGTTGTGGTGATCTTTGAGGGGCGCGATTCCGCCGGCAAGGGCGGCGTGATCAAGCGCATCCAGCAGCGGCTGAACCCCCGTGTGGTGCGGTCGGTCGCGCTTCCTGCGCCGTCTGACCGCGAAAAAACCCAATGGTATTTCCAACGCTATGTCCCTCACTTGCCA
>JANNNF010000024.1:0-3803 GCA_031398405.1 Rhodobacterales bacterium
ATTGCGCTAAAGTACTGGAACTTGCCGTCGACCGCGCGCCTGCGCGATGTGGTGATCGTCGTGCGTGCAGATGAGGCCCACCACCGCGACACCAACCATCACTTTGCCAACCAGATCGCCAAAGGCGTGCATTCCTGAACACGGGGCGCTGCCGCAGCACTGCCCGAATGCGACCCGGCAACCTGAGCGGGTGAGGCTGTGGCCGTCGATCCAAGTTTTCCGAGGTAAGTTGAGCCATGCTTGATGTCGAAATGATACGCAAAGATTTTCCGATCTTGTCGCGGCAGGTGAATGGCAAACCATTGGTCTATCTGGACAACGGCGCCTCGGCGCAAAAGCCGCAGGTCGTCATTGATGCCATCTCGCAGACCTATTCGCAGGAATACGCGAATGTGCACCGCGGTCTGCATACCCTCTCCAATCTGGCGACCGACAATTACGAACGGGTGCGTGGCATCGTGGCCCGGTTTCTGGGCGCGGCCAGTGAGGATGAGATCATCTTCAACTCGGGGGCGACCGAAGGCATCAATATGGTTGCGTATGGTTGGGCCATGCCCCGCATGCAGGCAGGCGATGAGATCATCCTAAGCATCATGGAACACCACGCGAACATCGTGCCGTGGCATTTCCTGCGCGAACGCCAGGGCGTGGTGATCAAATGGGTGGAGGTTGACAGCACGGGCGCTTTAGACCCGGTAAAGGTGCTGGAGGCGATCACACCGCGGACCAGACTGATCGCGGTCACGCACTGCTCCAACGTTCTGGGCACTGTCGTGGATGTGGCAGCGATTTGCGCAGGTGCACGGTCGCGCGGCGTGCCCGTTCTGGTTGATGGCAGTCAGGCGGCGGTCCATATGCCGATCAACGTGCAAGAGATCGGTTGCGATTTTTACGCAGTCACGGGTCACAAACTCTACGGCCCTTCTGGGTCAGGGGCGATCTATGTTCGCCAAGACCGGATGGCCGAGATGCGCCCCTTCATGGGTGGCGGCGACATGATCCGCGAGGTGACGCGCGATACCGTGACCTACAACGATGCCCCGATGAAATTCGAGGCTGGCACCCCCGGCATCGTGCAGACCATCGGTCTGGGCTTGGCACTGGAGTATATGACAGGGCTTGGCATGGCCAACATTGCCGCGCATGAGAACCACCTGCGCGACTACGCCCGCACGCGCCTTGGCGGCCTGAACTGGATCACGGTGCAGGGCAACACGCCCGACAAAACCCCGATTTTTTCCTTTTCAATGCAGGGTGCTGCCCATGCGCATGACATATCGACCATTCTGGATAAAAAGGGTGTCGCGGTGCGCGCAGGCCAGCATTGTGCCGGGCCATTGATGGCGCATCTGGGGCTGAACGCCACCTGCCGCGCGTCATTCGCACTGTATAACACCACTGCAGAAGTTGATGTGTTGATCGATGCGTTAGAATTGGCGCACGACTTGTTCGCCTGACAGACGCCAGGTGCGCGATCAATTGACCAGCACAGGCGATGCGCCGATGAAATTCCGGTCTTCGATCTGTTTAACAAGAAAGTGAGCAACGTTGGATCGCGAAATAATCCCGTTCCGCCATTCTGACGGTTCACGGAGAACCTTGTAGCGGCCTGTTTTCGGACCATTCAACAGCACGCCCGGCCGCGCGATCGTCCAGTCAAGACCGCTCTCTTTGATCATCTGTTCCTGCAGGCTCTTGTCGTCATAGGCACGGCCAAAAACAATCTGAAACGGGACGCGCTGCAGAAAATCAATGCGTGCCCGGCTGTCGCCCGCCCCAAACCCAGTGACGCAAATAAGCCGACTGACCCGCTTGTCTTTCATGGCCGCGATAAACACGCGCGTCGCATCAGAAAACAAATGCACCGGCTTGATGAGCTCACCTAAGCTGACGCCAAGCGTTACGATGACTGCATCGACCCCGGCGAGTGCTGCTTCAACGTCTTGCTGGTTCAGCGCATCGCCCTGCACTTTTTCCAGTTTTGAGTTTGAAAGGGGTATCGATGCTGCGGATCGCGCCAAGGCACGCACGTCATATCCAGCCGCAAGCGCCTGACGGGTCGTCTCTAGACCAATACCCTTGCTGGCACCGATGACTAATATCCGCACGCTTAGGCCTCCTACTTCAGTTTAATACATGAACTGCGTTGTCAAAGCGCTGGCTGAACACCGTCAGGACCCTATTTTGCGACCTTCTGGCGGAACAAAGCCAAGGCCGTGGCTGGCCATTCGGTTCAGCTAATCTCAGAACAGGAACCGGACGAGCTCATTCATGCTCACCATCAGAACGGCGACCTGCGCCGCGTATGAACAATTTCGGTCGCTTCGCCGCAACGGTAAAAGTTGCTGCTGTCACAGCCGCGGCTGCGATGAGGACAAAATGCCCAAGGATACTGTACGCGAGGAAGGTATAACTCCCGATTGCAACAGAGAAACTGACAGCCCACATAAACCCGAGTGCCTGCAGGACGTAATGTCGGGTAGCAACATCTGGGATATGGCGAAGTGGGCTGACGTTGTGGTCGAACACGAACGTCCACGCTTGAGCCACAAAGGTTTTTAGCAGTCTGATCAAGGCTTTGTTTCTTTCACAATGGTGATGGCATGTGCCTTGGCCATTTTCAGTCACAGCCCTAATTTATTGAAATAGCGCGAAACTGATGCTTTCCTAACCGGTCGGAGCGGAAAAAAAAATTAAACCGCGGCCAGAACAATTTGGGCAACACAGACGCAGGGTGGCCGATGCCCGGCGGATGTTCCTTTTGGTGTCCAGCTTCGGTGCGACGGTCACCATACTCGAATCAAGGGATTAAACCCCAGTGAAGTTCGTGCAACAGAACCTTCACCTGCGCTCCTTTTGATCTAAGTTATATTTGCGCAACTTTTTGCGCGTTCGATTTCTGGAGGTTCAGATGAAAAAAACCACACTGGCGCTTGCGCTCACGTTTGCGATGGCTGCCCCCGTTTTCGCAGGCAACTGCCCCGTCCTGATGGGGCAATTTGAGGCAGCGCTTAAGACCACCACGGTAGATGACGCAACCAAGGCGTCCGCCGTCGAGTTGTATGAAACCGGCAAGGCCGCACATGACGCGGGGGATCATGCCGCGTCGGTCACGGCATTGGATTCCGCCTTGGCGCTTTTGGCTTCTTGATCGCAACCCAGCGTTAACGCGCCACCGCCCAATGTCGGGCGGTGGCGACACCAACCTGCGCAAAGGGTGTGGTCGGTCGATATGCCCTTCGTCACCTGATCCGATAAAAACCACGATTGGATTTCTGGCTGCATCGTAAAAACCTTGACGATGGCATCTCCGTTTTCCAGCTCTTTAAGCAAGACAAGCGTAAAAGGCCCGGCCACGGACGCAATTAGACCTTGCATCGCCATCAAGGTGCGCTGAATCTTTTTGGCTGGTCTTATGCTACCGATGCCTTGTTCCCGGCGCACCCTTGATCCGCCCGTCCAGATTGGGCGTGGCCCAGCAGCCATAAAAGACCGAACGGTTTCGCACGGCATGCCGGTCATGCGACGACCTGCGCCCCAAGGGCCGGTTTGCGCGTGACCCCCGTGTAAAGGATGGTGGTCAGAGGCAAGGGGCAAAAAGTCAAATCAAAGTCGATTGATCCCGCGCGGGCCAGGGCCGGTGATCGCATCCGGCACCAGCTCCGCACCCTGCAGGGTAGCACGCAATTCGGCGGGCTTGATGAACATGGATGGGGTCATGCGTCCAGCGCGGCAAAAGACGTAGCATGTCTTCAGCCAGAGTAATCGTGGCCAGCCTGGCCAGCGGGTTGCGGTTGATCCTG
>JANNNF010000097.1:0-7964 GCA_031398405.1 Rhodobacterales bacterium
AATGCCGTCAAGTGCCTTCAAACACCGTCACGGTCTGCCAGTCCAACTCGATAGACCCTGCCGCCGCCTCTTCAACGCGCACTGGCGTGCAACTGGTATCAATCCGCTTGATCCAGCCGCCCTCTGGCAGGTCGACCGTAATCCGGTCGGCGGCGTTCAGGCAGATCAGCAGGTTGGGATGGTCGGGCCGCGTCAGGTGCAACATGACGCAGGACGCGCCCTCTGCTTGCCAATCGACATCATTCATTGCACCGCCCCGAGGGTGGAGCCACTGGGCGATCATCGCATCACCTGCTTCGCCCTCACCTTGGGTGAAAGCTGCGCGTGAAAAGTTGGTTTCCTTGCGGAACGCCAGCAGGTCGCTGACCGCGTCTATCAGATCCTGATCTGCCTTGTCCCACCCAAGCCAAGTCGTCTCGGAATCCTGGCAGTAGGCGTTGTTGTTGCCGCCCTGCGTCTGGCCAAATTCATCGCCCGCAAGGATCATCGGAACGCCCTGTGACAGGGCCAGCGTGGCCAGCATCCCGCGAACGCGCCGACGCCGGGCTTCGAGGATGCCCGCGTCCTCGGTCGGGCCTTCCGCGCCAAGATTGTGCGAAAGGTTGTTTGAATGGCCGTCCGCACCATCTTCACCGTTCGCGTCGTTGTGTTTGCCGTCGTAGGACACGGTGTCGGCCAGCGTGAATCCGTCATGTGCGGCCAAAAAGTTGACCGAGGACGTGGCGGGGCGGTTGGAATGGTCGAACTGCGTAGGCGAGCCCAACAGGCGTTGCGATAGGCGGGGTGCTACGCCTGCATCGCGCCGCCAGAACGCCCGCATGTCGTCGCGGGCTTTGTCGTTCCATTCGCGGAACGGCCATGGAAAGCCGCCCACCTGGTAGCCGCCCTCGCCGATGTCCCACGGTTCGGCGATCAGCTTGACCTTTGACAGCACCGGATCTTGGCGGATCGCACTGAAGAAAGCGCCTTCACGCTCAAATCCGCTCGTCTCGCGACCAAGGGTAGAGGCCAGATCAAAGCGGAAGCCATCGACATGCATCGCCTCGACCCAATAGCGCAGGCTGTCCAGCACCATGCGCAAAACCATCGGGTGTGCGATGTTCAGCGTGTTGCCCGTGCCTGTTGTGTCAAAGCCGTGTCGAGGGTTTTCCGGCGACAACAGGTAATAGCTGGCATTGTCGATGCCACGGAACGACAGGGTCGGCCCAAGTTCATTGCCTTCGGCGGTATGGTTATACACGACATCCAATATCACCTCTATGCCTGCAGAGTGAAAGCGGCGGATCGCCTGTTTCACTTCACGGATGTGACCGGATTTCAGATAGGGGCGGTTCGGGGCAAAGAACGAGATCGTATTATAGCCCCAGTAATTCGACAGGCCCTTTTCGACCAGATGGCGGTCCTGAACAAATCCGTGGATCGGCAAAAGCTCGATGGCGGTCGCGCCAATCCGGTGCAGATGCGCGATCACCGCATCGCTGGCCAGCCCGGCAAAGGTGCCACGATCTGCCTCTGGCACCTCTGGGTGCAGCTGTGTCAGGCCTTTGACATGCGCCTCATAAATGACGGTATCTTCCCAAGCATGATTCAGCGCCTTTTCGGCGTCCCAGTCGAACATCGGGTCCGCCACCACGCATTTCGGCATGAAAGGTCCAGAATCACGCGTATCCAAATCACGATCCGACCCGCCGACCGGATAACCGAAAAGTGCGTCGTCCCACACCAGATCGCCCGTCAACTCCATCGCATAAGGGTCAAGCACCAGTTTGGCTGGGTTGAAGCGGTGCCCCTGCTCTGGCGCAAAGGGACCGTGGACTCGGTAACCGTAAGCCTGCCCGGGCCCGATGCCCGGCAGATAACCATGCCAAATGCCGCCCTCCATCTTGGGAAGGTCAAGGCGCTGCGTTTCAATATTACCTGTGGGATCATAAAGGCAGAGTTCAACGCGCGTCGCGTGTTCCGAAAACAGAGCGAAATTAGTCCCATTTGCGTCCGGTACAGCGCCCAACGTATCGCTGCGCGCAGCAGACAAATCGAATTCCGCAATCGGCTTCGGATGATCAAGCATAGCGGCTAACTCCTATAGATCCGGCGCACAACGCCTGAGATCCCATCACGGTTCCGGCACCTTGCAGAAAGGGGGCACCCCGTTACCTTTGACGCCCAAACCGGACAAGTACGGTGAGCGTGGCTGACAGCCATGCATGGGGTTCGACGGCGCGCATCTTGCAGGTCGCGACGAGCGTGCCGATAACCACCGCACCTGCTCACACGGATAACCCTGCCCGAGAGTCCGTTTGCACCCGGGGGCGTCCACTCAGGGCCAGTAGGGCCGCACTGTCAGGCCGCGTCGTAGGTCGTAAAGACCTCGGCGCTGCCATCGCGGCGGATCAGGTAGACGACATAGGCCTCGCGTGCCGTGTCCGGTCCCATGCCGGGGGAACCGTAGGGCATGCCCGGCACCGACAGGCCAACAGCATCGGGGCGTTCTGCCAGCAGACGGCGGATGTCGGCGGGGGGCACATGGCCTTCGACAACATAACCTTCGACATGGGCAGTATGGCAAGACGCCATGGTCTGCGGAATACCGCTGGCGGCCTTGTGGGCCTCAAGGGCATCGTACCCGAGCAGTTCAACGGTGGCCGAGAACCCGTCGGCCTCGATGATTTCGACCCAAGCTGTGCAGCACCCGCAGTTGGGATCCTTGGCCACGCGGATCGCGATTGGTGCTGCATCGGCTGCTTCCGGGCGCAAGCCGACGGCAAGGCCAGTGGCAAGCGCGATCAGGGTCGCGCGGCGAGTCAGGGTGACGAGTCGCATGTGTTGATATCCGGTTAGGGTGCACAATTGTCTTAAGTAGCTTGGTCTCTCGCTGCTCCTGCTGCAATGAGTTGCATACGCTCGGTCACGCAAACGTGTCGTCAGGCCGCCTTCGGCCAGCGTCGGTGCAAGTCATCGATCACGAAGGCATGGGAATGATGTGCACCATGCTGGGCAAGGTGTGGATGATCCGGTGGCAGGTCCGGGTGATCATGCGACAGGACGCGTTCATCCTGTGCAGGCCAGATGCGCAGGGTGGCAAACAGCCCAAGCGCGCCAATCCCAGCCAGCAGCACCGCAGCAACAGATAGCCCAGCACCGGCACCGACCCACCCTGCGAGTGGATAGGCAACCAGCCAACAGGCATGGCTGAGTGCGAACTGTGCCGCAAAGACCGCGCCTCGGTCCGCCTCGCGCGCCGAGCGGTTGATGATCCGGCCAATGGGCGTCTGGGTCAGTGAAAAGCCAAAGCCGATCAGCGCCCAGAGCACGACGAGCGAGGCAAGGCTTGCAACCAACGGCACCAATGCCACACCGGCGACCATCAGTGCCGCTCCGCCGATCATGACCGGACGGTCTTGCATTCGGTTGAGGATGTGCGGCAACAGAAACGCGGCCAGCATGGACCCAGCACCAAAGCCCGCGAAGGCAAGTGCCACGGATTCCTCTCCCAGACCCAACCGAGCCTGCACCAGAACCACCGTGTTGACATAGATCATTGCGCCAGCTGCGGCGACGGCAGCCTCCATCACCATCAGCCCACGCAAACGCGGGGTACGGATATAGATGCGGATGCCCTTGGTCACATCGGCCCAGAAACGGCTATCGTCTGCCCTTGTCCGCTTTGGCAGTCGCGTGGTCACAACGAGCAGGGCGGACGCAACGAAGCCTGCCACAGTGCCCGCGAACAGCACCGGAAAGCTGACCACAGTCAGCAGGACAGCAGCCAACATGGGCGAGGCAAGTTGTTCAAGATCTTCAGCCAGCCGCAGCAGCGACAGGGCGTTGGTGTAATCATCCTCATCCTTCAGCACGTCGGGGATGACCGCCTGGAACGCCGGAGTGAACCCGGCTGAGGCTGCCTGCAGGAAAAAGATCAGCACATAGACCTGCCAAACCTGATCGACAAAGGGCAGGCAAGCGATCACGCCAGCACGAACAAGGTCCAACGCCACAAGAAAGGCACGGCGTGGCAGGCGCTCGGCAATGGCCGCGGCCACTGGGGCCAGCGTCACATAAGCCACCATCTTGATGGCAAGGGCCGTGCCAAGCACCGCGCCCGCATTGTCGCCCGCCAGCTGCCAGGCAAGAAGGCCAAGCGCGACGGTGGCAAGCCCCGTGCCGACCAGCGCCACAAGTTGCGCGGCGAAAAGGTGGCGGAAAGTTGGGTTGCGCAATGCCTTGAGCATGTCAGAGCAGCTTTGTGAGGGATTTGATCTCGGCCAGATCGTGTTCACCGCCTTCTGCCATGCAATGGTCGATATGATCATGGATCACGGCGCGCTTTGCTTCGGCCACCGCCCGTTCCACCGCATGCATCTGTGTCGCGATGTCAAGGCAGCTGCGCCCTTCTTCGATCATTCCGATCACGCGGCGCAGATGGCCCTCGGCGCGTTTCAGCCGGGCTGCAATGGCGGGGTGACTTGCATGTGCATGGGGTTCTGTCATACGTGATGCGTATCCCCGGTGGGGGGATAAAGCAACAAACAAGCATGGCACCGAAATCAGGGTGCTGCGAGGAGCAGATGCGCGGGTTGAGGGGGGTCTTGCGGCATCTGGCACTGATGCTATTGCTGCTGTCATTGGGGTCTGCCCCGGCGGCGAATGCGATGACCCATGTCCCCGGCACGCTTGCTGCCGAGGCGGCTCATGCTGAATGGCGCGCCGAAAAGGGCGAGGTCTGGCAGGCCTACGGCCACCAGAACCATGACGCGACAGACCACGATCTTTTGACGCTGATCATTCTGTCCTCACATGGGAATGCGACCTTTGGTCTGAAGGCGGCGATTGAACTTCAGGATCTGCCCGCGCTGGCGGAGGCAATATGTGACGGTCCGCGGCGTCCGCCCCGCGACGGGTTGTGACCTCATGAACAGGCAGCGCATGCCGCGCGGCTCAGATCAGGCCCATCCATCACAGGACCCTATCATGATTTTTTTCACCCGGGTGTCTTTGCGCATCTGGATTTCCGTTGCCACGCTTGTACTTGTCGTTGTAACGGCAGGTGCCGCCCTAGCCCATAATGTTACCTTAGGCGACGCCGGTTTTGTGCAAGAGGTCTCCGGCTTCTTGCCTGTTCCGTTTATCTATCTGGGCGCCAAGCACATGGTCACCGGGTACGACCACATCCTGTTCCTGTTTGGTGTGATATTCTTCCTCTACAAGTTGCGCGACATCGGCCTTTACGTGAGCCTGTTTGCCATCGGCCATTCGGTGACAATGCTGGCGGGCGTCTGGTTCGGTATCAAGATCAACGCTTACGTCATCGACGCCATCATCGGCTTTTCGGTGGTCTACAAGGCTCTGGACAATCTTGGGGCGTTTCAGCGTTGGTTCGGGGTGCAGCCCGATACCCGTGCCGCGACGCTGGCCTTTGGCTTGCTGCACGGCTTTGGCCTTGCGACCAAGATCCTTGACTATGACATCGCGCCAGATGGCCTGTTGGGCAATCTGATCGCCTTCAACATCGGTGTCGAACTGGGCCAGCTTCTGGCGCTGTCGGTCATCCTGATCGCGATGGGGTTCTGGCGCAGATCACCCCGGTTCTGGGGCCAGGCCTACGCCGCCAATGTGGTGATGCTGTCGGCGGGCTTTCTTCTCGTTTTCTATCAACTGACGGGCCTCGCGCTCTCGTGAAAGGATAAACCATGCACAACGCACAAAAACCGAACCTTGGTGACTTGCCGACCGCACGCCAGCTCTGGCGCTCTACCGCTGTCGCGGCAGGGGCGGCGGCACTGATCCTTGTCACCGTCGTCTGGCCCTCGGAATACGGGATCGATCCGACCGGCATCGGCGGTATCCTTGGACTGACCGAGATGGGCGAAATCAAGTCGCAACTTGCGCAAGAGGCCGAGGCCGACCGTTTGATGATGGAAGTCGGGGTAGAGCCGCAGTCCTCGCTGCAGCCGGGCTTTTTGGAGGTAATCTTTGGCGCAATCGTCGGAACCGCCCACGCACAGCAAGCCCCGGAGGAGGTGCCGGAATGGAAAGACGAGATCACCTTCGCGCTAGAACCCGGTCAAGGCATTGAGATCAAGCTGGTGATGGAGAAAGGTGCCGTGGCCCCGTTTGAATGGGCGGTCAAGGATGGAGAAGTCAACTTCGACCTGCACGGCGATGGGTCTGGCAACGAAATCAGCTATGAAAAGGGCCGTGCTGTTGCGCAGGCCGCAGGCGAGCTGACGGCCGCGTTTACCGGCAACCATGGATGGTTCTGGCGCAACCGTGGCGATGGAACCGTCAGTGTGACGCTGCGCGTTGCGGGTGCATACAGTGAGATCAAGCGGTTTGATTGAAGAAGGATTGGGCGGGTTGTGGCCACTCATTTCAAAGGGTGGTGCGCCTTCGGGCAAATCCAGCACCATCACGCAGATGCGACGTTGCCATGCGATCGATAGCGGCCGCATCGGATTGGGGTGCCGCACACCGGGTCGAATTGCACATGATTTTTGCTAAACACGATCATGATATGGCAACGCCCCCTCAGCATACCCACCTTTGCACCAGACGAACTGGCTGATGACCTATTGTAGCGCTGCAGTTGAGGTAAGATGTGGCGCAGTTGTGGGGCGCCGACGCAAAGTCGCAATGCCGCCCAAGCAGTTTTCTTTCTGGAGCCGCGATGATGGTCAAACCCAACCGCAGTCAGATTCCAACCGGAATTTGGGTTCTGGGCTTCGTCAGCCTGCTGATGGATGTCTCATCCGAGATGATCCACAGCCTGCTGCCGCTGTTTTTGGTCACCTCATTGGGTGCCAGCGCGCTGATGATCGGGCTGATCGAGGGGTTGGCGGAAGCAACTGCGTTGATCGTTAAAGTGTTTTCGGGCGTGCTAAGCGATTGGTTCGGGCGGCGCAAAGGATTGGCGCTGATCGGCTACGGGCTTGGGGCAATTACCAAGCCGTTGTTCGCTCTTGCCCCCAGCGTGGGTGTCGTGTTGACTGCGCGGCTGATCGACCGGGTGGGCAAGGGCATTCGAGGCGCGCCGCGCGATGCCCTTGTCGCCGATATAGCACCGCCCGAGTTGCGCGGTGCGGCGTTTGGCTTGCGCCAGTCGCTGGATACGGTTGGCGCATTCGCCGGACCCCTGATTGCGGTGGGGCTGATGCTTTTGTGGTCAAACAACTTTCAGGCAGTGTTCTGGGTTGCGGTGATCCCGGGTACCATGGCGGTGGCCCTGCTGGCTTTCGGGGTGAAAGAGCCAAAGCCTTTGTCAGGCGCGATCCGGCAAAATCCAATCCGGCGGGCCAGTCTTGCGCGTCTTCCGACCGCCTATTGGCAGGTGGTTGGCAACGGTGCCGTCTTTACGTTGGCCCGCTTCAGCGAGGCGTTTCTGGTCTTGCGGGCCCAGCAAAGCGGCATCCCGCTGGCCACCGTTCCGCTGGTCATGGTGGCGATGAATTTGGTCTATGCGATGTCAGCCTATCCATTTGGCCGCCTGTCTGATCGGGTCAGCCACAAATCCCTGTTGATCGGCGGGCTGGTTGTGCTGATCGTGGCGGATCTGATCCTTGCCAGTTCAGCCCATTGGGCCGTGGTTCTTGCCGGTGTGGCAGTCTGGGGCGTTCACATGGGCATGACGCAGGGCCTGCTGGCGGTCATGGTGGCCGACACTGCCCCCACAGACCTGCGCGGCACGGCATACGGTTTTTTCAATCTGGTCAGCGGGGTGGCGCTGCTGATCGCAAGCCTTGTGGCGGGACTTTTGTGGGACAGTCTTGGTGCGCCAGCGACGTTTCTGACCGGAGCTGCGTTCAGTGCCGCGGCATTGGGTCTGCTGGTCAGGCACGGCGGAAATTTTCCCGCCGCGCGCGGGGTCTGAAATCAGAGGACCGAACACTGTTTTGGTCTATGTGCCGTCTAGGGCGCAAGTCACCTTAGTGTTGAGCGCAGGCGAGGCAGCGCGGTGGATGCTGCACTGT
>JANNNF010000151.1:0-3585 GCA_031398405.1 Rhodobacterales bacterium
CCGCGAAGGAGTCTCGGGTGACACAAAAGATGACGCAAGTGGCAGAGGATATTGCCCCGTTCGAAGACCCGATCGTAAGCGATCCCGCCTTTCAGAAAACCGAAAGCCGCGTCGCGATCTGGGGTCATCCGTTGCATGCCATGACCGTGGCCTTTCCGGTCGCCCTGACATTCTGTGCGTTTGGGGCGGACCTGCTGTATTGGTGGTCCGGCGAGGAACGCTGGGCTTGGGCCGCGCTGTGGGCCACAGGCACTGCCTTTCTGTTCGGACTGATGGCAGGGGCCACAGGTACGATGGAATTGCTGATGGTCCCCGGCATCCGCATCCGCGCCGCAGCCTGGACCCATTTTGTGATCGCCGTCATGCTGTTGTCCCTGCTGGGGCTGAACTGGGGGTGGCGGCTGACAGGATATGAATCCGCCGTTCTGCCTTGGGGCATGCTCATGTCCGGCTTTGCGGTCATTGTGGTGGCGGCGACGGGTTGGCATGGAGGAAAGCTCGTTTTCGACTATGGTTTGGGGGTGTCAAAAGGCAACTGACGATTCAAAGGTTGCAACAGCCAAGACGGCATCGGCAGTTCGCCCAGTTCGGGCTTGGCCAGGACAATAAACAGGACGCCGATCATCAGACCGAAGATCAGGACCGTCGGCACCAGCGGCTCTGGCGGTTCATGCTCTCCTTCGGTTTCGGCCACGGCGATGATCGTGTGTCCGACCCAGGCGTGCATCGCGACAAGCCCGGTGACGAGGACGAGTTTCGCGAAAATCCAAACGGTGAATATCTCCCGCAGAAAGATCAAGGCTGATCCGCTTGCAATCGCGAGGACCGCCACAGGCGTTATGACCCAGACATATCCGAAATGTGTGGCGCGGCGGATCTGCGCGAATTCCACCTGCACGATGGCGCGGTCGTGGCGGGCCAGCATCCGGGGCAAGGCGAGCAGCCCGGCAACCCAGACCGCGACAAAGCTGAGGTGAAGCGCCTTCAGATGCGGGACTAGTGCTTCAAACCAAATCACAATGCGTCTCCCATGTGACGCCACGCCCGCCGCGCCAGCATGCCACCCCACACTGTAAACGGCAGGCCCGCGGGCATCCACATGATCAGGCCGCCAAGCTGCTGGTCAGACAGGGGGGTCAAACCCCACTGCAATGGTGCAACAGCGTGCGTCGCGTAAACGGCACCGGGCGCGAGTGTCAGGATCGCGCCCAGAAGACCCATCGCAAGATAGGCCAGAAACACCCATCCCACGCCCGACCCGCCGGGTTGCGAAAACACCGCACGCCAGAATACATACGCCGAACCGAACAGCGTCGCCTGCATGACCCAGTAGATCGCCATGTGCCCAAGTGCTGCATCATAGGCGGCAGGCGCATGCCACAGCCACAGCGCGGCGGTGGCCAGAAGAAACGGCAGACCGACCCCATTTGTCGCCCGCGCCGGGCGCGATAATGCGAAAAGCGGGGCCGCAATCACCACCAGAAGAACGTGATGAACCACCCGCGCTGAAAACAGCGCCGACGACAACGCGCAAAGCGGCGACAGGAACGCAAATACCAACACGATGATGGCCGCAGCGCCGGGCCGGGTGCGTCCTGCCCACAGTGTCAGCGCGACCAAAACGGCCAGCGCCCAAGGATCAAAGTTCCAGCGCGCCAGCAGATCGGCCGGTATCGGCGCAGGGCCGCAATAACTGCCTTGCCAAGTGTTCACGGTGTGGCCGGCA
Organism: Rhodobacterales bacterium; assembly: GCA_031398405.1. Taxonomy (GTDB): domain Bacteria; phylum Pseudomonadota; class Alphaproteobacteria; order Rhodobacterales; family Rhodobacteraceae; genus JANNNF01. Next base: position 1,727 of record JANNNF010000151.1, read on the forward strand.
AAACAGGCGTGGTGATCGTCATGCGTTCACTCCTTCGGTGGCAGGCGGTAGGCGACCACCTGATCAGCAACCTGCGGCTTCAGGATGGAATTGCCCCCAACCGCCCAAACCACGTAATCAGCACCCTGATGCGTGAATACCGCCGGAATTGACACCGCAGGTGCGGCGACAAGGTCTGACCACACCTCCTGCCCGGTAGCCGCATCCAATGCCCGCACTCGATTGTCCATCGACGCGCCGATCAGGATCACACCGCCCGAGGTCAGGACCGGCCCCCCCAGCGTTGGTGACCCCCACGACCGCAAGCCGTAAAACCCCCATTGCTGCGCCAGCCCGAACGGAACTTCGTAAAGCCGCTCGCCCGTGTTCAGGTCATAAGCTGAAAATGTGCCGTAGGGCGGCTTCCAGCATGGCAGACCCAGCGATGTGCGCCATTCAAACAGCTCAATCCCGTAGGGAGATCCTTCCTGCGCATAAAACCCTGCCTCGTTGCCGCTGGCATCGCTGCCGTCCGCTGTGGCGGCCCGCACCTCGGCCGCATACTCCGCGCGCGGGATCAGACGGATCACCTGCACCACCTGCGAAGTGTTCACATACAAAATGCCGGTTTTCGGATTGACCGCCGCGCCGCCCCAATTGTTGCCACCAGCGGTCGCGGGCCACAGGAATGTGCCTTGAACAGACGGAGGGGTATAAAGCCCCTCATAGCGATAAGTCGCCCGGTCGCGGCTACACTGACCAGCGGACAGCACGTCGGCCAGCCGCCAAACCTCGGGCAGCGCCGTGTGATTGATGGTCGGCACCGGCACATCGGCGAAAGGCTGCGTTGGCGACAGTTGTTCGCCATCCGCATCACTTGCAGGCACGGCCCGCTCCTCGACCGGAAACAGCGTTTCGCCAGTGCGGCGGTCCAGCACAAAGATGAACCCTTGCTTGGTCGTCTGCACCAGTGCTGGCACGCTCACACCCTCGCGCATGATGTCGACAAGCGTCGGTGCGGACGGCGTATCATAGTCCCAGACGTCGTGATGCACGTGCTGAAAACTCCACGCAACCTCGCCGGTGTCGATGCGGATCGCGGTGATGGATGTGGCGAGCGGGATAGGCTGGGTCCGGTTGCCGCCCCAATAGTTGGGCGACGGCGACGACACCGGAACATAGACTAAGCCAAGTTCCGGATCGGCCGACATCGACGACCAGATGTTCGCCGTACCTGTGACCGGGATCAGTTCGGGTGGAATGAACCCGGTGTCCCACAGCAATGTGCCCGTCCTCGCATCCACCGCGATCAGATTTCCGGGCGGCTCGACGGTGTAGGCCCAATCCTTGCCAGCCCAGCCGATCAGGATCGTATCACCGACGACAGTAGGCGGCTGCAACAATGAGAACGGAAACACCGCGTTCGTCTCGTTCCATTTATTGACGTCCAGCACACCATTGTCGCCAAAATCAGTGCAGGGCGCGCCTGTATCGGCATCGACGGCATGCAGTTTTGCGTCCATCGTCCCGATCACTACCCGCTTTTCGCAAGCCCCGTCAGTTCCACTTTCCCAGTAAGCCACGCCCCGGTTCTTTAGTGCGGGCTGGGTCAGCGCCTCAAGCGTCGATTTGGTATCATAGCTCCAGCGTTCCGCCCCGGTGGCCGGATCCAGCGCCAAAATGCGGTAGAAAGGCGTGCCAAGATACAGCGTTTCATTGGCGTAGATCGGTGTCGCAGACCATACCGTGGCAGGGACATCACCCGACCCGTCAGACACATCGCCAGTCCTTACCTCCCATGCCCGTTCCAACGCAGATACATTTTCCGGGGTCAGCGTGGCGGCATCTGAGAATTTCGTGGCGGACAGATCGCCATTGAA
>JANNNF010000354.1:0-1989 GCA_031398405.1 Rhodobacterales bacterium
GTTCCGGCACAGGTTGAAAAAGGAACATGATATGAAGACGAAATTCGCCATGCACCTGCTTGCGGGCCTGAGCCTGGGCTTGATGTCGACCATGGCTTTTGCAGAGGGTTGCCCGCCGGAGCACAAACTCACCACGCCGCGCGAACTGGAAGCCATTCCGTCGAAAGCCCTGACGCGTGAGGTCATCGCCAACATCCGTCTTGAAGGCTGGCGTGACATGGGCGGATTTGTTTTGCGGATGCGGCGGCTGGAAATGGCTCCTGGCGGCTTCGTGCCGACCCACAGCCACGATGACCGCCCTGCGATCGTTTACGTCGCCAAAGGAACCGTGACTGAACACAACAGCCTGTGCGCGGTGCCGATCGTTCACACCGCAGGCTCGGTGACAGAAGAGTTCGGCGTCGGCTATTCGCATTGGTGGGAAAACACCGGCAATGAAGTCGTCACGTTCCTGTCGACGGACGTGCTGCCTTACAACAGCGACGCAGCGCCTTACGTCGGTTTCGAGCCGTGATGTGCCAACATTCCCTAGTTTTGCGGGGAGTTCAACCAAAGCATGACGTTGCAAGAGCCCTGAAATGAGCAGCGCACCGGCCAGCGGAATACAGTCTGACGGGATTGGCAGGGCCTTGCGGTTCCTTCTGATTGCGACCATCGCGTTCCTGACGCTGGTTGATCTTTTCGCCACGCAGGTGATCATTCCCAGCCTGACGCGGCGCTACGATGTGTCGCCCGCCACGATGGGGTCTGCGGTCAGTGCCTGTACTTTTGGCATGGCGGCGGCGAGCCTGCTGGTGGCGATGTTTTCCGAACGGATCGACCGGCGGGCCGGGATCGTTTTGTCTCTAGTGATCTTGGCGGTTCCGACGGTCTTGTTGGCCTGGGCACCGACGGTTGGCATCTTTGCGGCGCTGCGCAACGTGCAGGGGCTGTGCATGGCAACTGCGTTCAGCCTGACTTTGGCCTATCTGGGCGAACGGATGACGGGTGCTGCGGCCACGCAGGCCTTCGGGGCCTATGTCACGGGCAATGTGGCCTCGAACCTGATAGGGCGCTTTGTCGCCTCCGGAGTTGCGGGGGAATGGGGGATCGACGCCAGTTTCTATGTCTTTGCGGTGCTCAATCTGGCGGGAGCCGCACTGGTGGCGGTGACGATCCACCGATCACCCAAGATGAAACAGGGGATGGATCACGCCCGGTCGCCGCTGCTGGCTGTCAAAACGCATCTCGCCAACCCGCGCTTGCGGGCTTCTTTTATGTTTGGCTTTTGCATCCTTTTCGTCTTCATCGGGGTGTTTACTTACGTAAACTTCGAGCTTGGCGGCGAGCGGTTCGCGTTGTCGATGATGGCACTTGGCAGCGTCTATTTCGTATTCCTGCCCTCTATCCTAACCACTGCGCAGGCAGGCAATCTGGCCACCCGGATCGGCGTGCGGCGGGCAACCTGGGCGGGGCTGGTGCTTGCGCTGCTGGGCGTCGGGTTGATGACGCAAGACCGCCTGTGGGTCTTCCTTTTGGGCATGACCTTGGTGGCTGTCGGCACTTTCCTCGCACAGGCGCTGGCCACCGGAATTGTCAGCCGTGCGGCGATGGGGGATCGGGCCGCGGCAAGCGGATTGTATCTGGCCAGCTACTTTTCGGGCGGATTGGTGGGCGCTGTCATACTCGGGCAGGTCTACACCCAGTATGGATGGAATGCGTTGTTGCTGTCAGTAGCGCTGGTGCTTGGAGGTGCCGCCGTTCTTGCCCGCAACTTTGATCTGCCGAAGGCCACCTGACTGTCGGGGCAGGTTTACAACGACGGATGCGGACCGCAGGTACCAGTCCGCGGGAACCAAGGAAGCGAAGAATGAACAAGCCAGAATTCCAGACCGGATCACCTGCGCGACCAGACAAGATCGCCCTTGTCCTGCAAGGCGGTGGCGCGCTCGGCAGTTATCAGGCCGGGGTTTATGATGCCTTGTCGCAAGCGGGCTATCTGCCCGACTG
>JANNNF010000188.1:0-8249 GCA_031398405.1 Rhodobacterales bacterium
CCAGCAAAACCTGCCCCGATTGGGCCGCAATACGTCCAGACAGCAGGCTGACCAAGGTTGTCTTGCCCGCACCATTTGGGCCGATCAGAGCGTGAACCTCGCCCGGCAGCACTGAAATATCAACGCCGTCCACGGCGGCCAGGCCGCCAAAGTGGCGGGTCAAACCAACAGCTTGCATCAGGGCAGCCATGTCGCCCCCTTTGCCCGCAGCCAGCCGAGTATTCCCTGGGGCGCGAACAGCACCAACCCCACCAAGGCCAAGCCTACGACAAACAGATGCGCGGTGGTCAAGCTTGATGCGGCTTCCGTCAGATAGAACATCACCAGCGCGCCAAAGAACGGCCCCAGCACCGTTCCCGCCCCGCCAAGCAGAACATACAGCATCGGCAGGATCGAATATTGGATGGTGGCAAAGCTGGCCCCGACATAGCCGAACAGCACGGCATAGGCCGCCCCCGCAAGCCCGGCGTAAAGGCCAGAAATAGCCATGGCGGTCAACCGCACCGTGTAGGGGTTGTAGCCCAGCATCCGGCTGCGGTCCGCATTTTCGCGCATAGCCACCAGCACCCGACCAAAACGCGACCGTACCAGAACAAGGCAGGCCAGCAGGCATATGCCAAGCAGGGTCAGCGCCGCCGCATAGCGGGGAGCATCGGTGGACAGGTCGAACCCGAGGATGATCCGGGCCTCGCGTGCGACCACAAACCCTTCATCGCCGCCCGTCACCGCCCCAAAATACAACAGTGCCAGATAGCCGGCTTGGGCAAACATCAACGTCACGATCATATAGCTGACCCCCGCCGTGCGCAGCGCCAGCAGCCCCACGGCCACGGCCACCAGACCACCGGCCAAGGTGCCCGCCACCAGCGCAGGCAGGGCAGGCAGTCCCGACAGCCCCGCGCCATACATCCCGGCGGCAAAGAACAGCGCATGCCCAAGGCTGAGCAGCCCCGTGTAGCCAAAGGCGATGTTATATCCAATTGCAAACACCGCCAGAACCATGATGCGGGCGAAATTGGTCGCGTGATAGGATGGCAACACAAAAAACGCCGCCGCCAGAACGGCCAGCAGGCCCAGATGCACGATCCAAACTCTCATGCCTTCGCCCCGAACAGGCCTTGCGGGCGGAACACCAACACCATGGCCACCAGCAATGTCGCGATGATCTTGGCAAGGGTGGGCGAGAAGAACATGGATATCATCCCATCTCCCAGCCCAATCACCAAAGCGGCAACCAGCGTGCCGCGCAAGCTGCCCAACCCCCCGATGATCACCACGATAAACGACAGCAGCAACGGATCGCCCCCCATCAGGTAATGCGCCTGCTGCACAGGCACCACCAGCACGGCGGCCACCGCCGCCAGCCCCGCACCAAGCGCAAAGGTGCCAGTATAGACGCGGTTCACATTGATCCCAAAGGCTTGCGCAGTATCCCGGTCCACCTGCGTTGCGCGCATGATCAGGCCAGCCTTGCTGCGGGTCATCAGCAGCCAGACGCCCCACAAAATCAGCGCAGCCGCGACCACAATGAACAGCTTGTAGCCGGAATAGCCAAACCATGGCAGCTGTATGCGCCATGTGAAAGGGGCTGTGACCGGGCGGGCATCGGGGCCAAAGAAGGTCAGTGCCGCCTGTTGCAGGATGTACAAAAGGCCAATGGTGGCGACAATCGTGGCCTCTGGCGCATGGTTCAGGCGACGCAGGATCAGCGTATCGGCGGCCACAGCCACCGCCCCCACGATGATCGGCGCGGCGATCAACGCCAGCACCCAGACCAAAGCCGCCGGACCGGGGATTGTGGCGGTCACGAACCACGCGACCACAGCGCCCAGCATGAAGAACTCGCCATGCGCCACGTTGACGACCCGCATGACGCCAAACACGAGGCTTAGCCCCACGGCCGTCAATGCCAGCACGGCGGCAGTGACGGTGCCTTCAAGCAGCGCCAGCAGAAGAAAGGGTCCGAAGGACAAACGGGGCACCAAGGGTTATCGGGTGGGAAGGATGGGCGGTATCGCCCATCCTACGGCGTCGGCGGGCACTGCGGCCCAAACGAAAGCATCGCGCAAGGACAGGCAATTTGCCCATCCAAAGGCAGGATCAGAACGCCATCGTGGTGTAATCCACCGCATCCGGATACGCGCCGTCGGCCATGCTGGTCGTATGCACCCGCACCAGCTTGCCGCCCTGCACTTGTGAGATGTTCTGCACCCCGAACACCTGATGCGTCTTGCCGTTGAAGCGTTTGGCCCCCTGCGGACGCTCGATCCCATAGGGCAGATCGCTCATCGCCTCCATCGCCTCGACGAACTTTTGCCGGTCCGCCGGGCCGGTATAACCCGCAGCCTCCATCCCCGCTTTGATGGCAAACAGCGTCTCCCATGTGGAAAACATGTGGCTGTAGGTGGCGACATCTGCAGCGTCTGAAACGCTTGCGCCATTGTCATCCACCCCCACTGCCGCCCGATACGCTGCCTCATGCGCGCCCGCATCGCCCGGCTTCACCCGGTTATGCCCCTCCCAGAAGTGCGAGCCCTCCAGAAACTCCAGCCCCGGTGTGGCCGTATCCACCGCCTCAAGCGAGTCGATAAAGCCGAACATCTTGGGCTTGGCACCGGTGCCGTAGAACTCGCCCAGCTCTTTCACAAAGGTCAGCACGGCAGGGCCGACCATAACGTGATACAGCACTTCGGTTTCCGCCGGGATCTGCGGGAAATAACGGGTGAAGCTCGTCTCGGTCGGCGGAATGGCGATCTGGGCGATCACTTCGCCGCCTTGGGCCTTCATCGCTTCGGTAAAGAAATCGCGGTGATCATGGCCAAAGGCGAAATCGGGGAAAATCATCGTGATCTTGTTGCCCAGATTGGCCGCAACCCACGGAGCCATGCTGGCTATCTGGCTGCGCACATCGGTGATACCGGGCTGCAAAGTCCAGCGGTTCAACATGCCGCTCGCCACGTGATACCCTTCCGAGCACACCAGATAGGGCACCTTCAGCTCACCCGCACGCGGGGCCGACCCGATCACCACATGAGAAAACAGCGTGCCCATCACCACGTCGCATCCGGCCTGCGAGGCCAGCTTTTCCACCACTTCCGCGCCGCGCTTGGGGTCGGTGCCGTCATCTTCAAACACCAGCTCCACCGGCCGCCCACCGATGCCTCCGCCGTCATTTATCAGCTTGGCCGCCGCCTGTGCCGTGCGTTCGTACCAGCGCCCGTAAGACGCGCCAATGCCGGTGCGGTGCAGCTGAAACCCGATCTTGATGGGCGCGCCTTGGGCAAGTCCTACCCCCGGCAGCGCGGTCGAGGCGAGCAGCCCAGCGCCAATTCCACCCAGAACCGCCCGCCGGCTGACCCCGTTGATTACGTTCGATTTCATCCCGTTCTCCACTGTTTCTGAGCGCATCTATGCCGCACGCTTCTGGTTAAGATATTGTATTCACGCAAACAAATCGAGAGTACGCCCTGCCCCCTTAGCCCACCCTTGCGGTTGACAGCAACCACAACCCAAGCACGGTGTAGCCCACCATCACCCCGGTGAGTGGCAAATGCGCCAGTGCCCGGGCACGTGGCCCCACCAGATGCAGTGCCAATACCACCGCCAACAGATGTGCCCCCAGAATGGCCACAAACTGCGCGCCATAGATCAGCGGCATCACCGTGGTGTCGGTCAGAAAGCCGAAGCTGACATAGAATGGCGGCAGGCCCAACACGCTGTCGCCGCGAAACAGCGGGTCATTCAGCGCGGCAAGGGTGTATTGCCCGGTGGTCAGCAGCATGACCAGATAATGGGCGGCGTGATAGCCCGCCGCAATCGCCAGAAACGACAGCATCACCGGCCCCGCTGCAAAACTGCCGCCCCCCAAGCGCCGCCCCATGGCAATCACCGCCCAAAGGCAGCCCGAAGTGGCCGCCCAGACCGCCAGCAACCCCGCGCTGTTGACCCCCATCACGGCAGACCGGCCCACAGGCTCCAAGGGGTTCTGCCCGATTAGGCCCTGCCACCAGAACGTCTCGACCAGCCCGTCAAAGGTCAGCGCGGCCAAGGCCAGACTGACGAAGACCATGGCCGACAAAGGCAACGTCCCCATCCGAAGCACCTGCGCGCCGGGCCATCCGGCCATCACTGTGCCGCCCTCGCGCCAGATGGGCGCGACCTTGGCGATCATGCCGAATAGCACATGCAGGAATTCGCCCTGCGCCAGCCAATCCTCGCCCTCCAGCACGGCGGCTGCGAAAATCACCAGCCAGTACACCACGGCGACCTGCGCTAGAATGGCCGGATCGTCGGGGGCAAGGGACACCATCTGGAACCAGACGAACCCTGCGTAGCCCACAATCGCAGGCCAGTGCCCGAACCGTGAAAGCCCTACAGAACGCGTCCGCCCCAACAACACCCGGGCGATCCTGACTGGCCCGGTCCAGGGGTTGATCACCGCCCAGTTGTTGCCAAAAACCATCGAGGCCATTGGCACTGCGATCCACACCCCGGTCCAGAAAATCAGCGTCATCAGATTGTGCATCGGATCACGGCTGCCGAACAGGCCGATGAACACAAGGCCGAGGAACGCAAGGAACGATAGGTATGACGCCCCGATCCCGCGCTCGCTGCCCCGCCACAAAACCACCGCGCGCATTGCTGGCAGGCGATGCGCCGTGGCCCCCAGGACCCCGGTCAGCGCCACGGTTACAGCGGCCCCGAGCAGATATTGACCGGTCGGCAGAGTCAGTATCACCGAAGGCGGCAGGGCGCAGGCCAAGGCGGCACCGGGACACAGCGCCCCGATCATGGCCCATGATGCGCCCCCGCGTGTCATCTCAGCGCAGCCCGTCCTTGCCCACAACCTGATCCAGCTCCAGCCCGCCCATCCGGCTATGCACCCGGCCCCCTTTCGACATCGCCAGCACCAGCAGAATCTCAACCGCCTTCGGCCCGTCGGGGGCCTGTACCGTGATCGCGTCGAAATGGCTGCGCACATAAGCCGCATTGATGTGGCCCAAGGGCACGTCCAGCGTGGCCCCCATGCCGCCCACCTTCATCGCCGATGGCACGATGGCCCGGCTTTCCCCCAGACGTTCGCGCATGGCATACCCCCCTGGCACGTGCCACAGCGCGCCATGTTCGGCCTCGCCCGCCTCGCCGACAATCGCGCCCTTGCCGTAGCCGTCGATGCCCTCTGGTCCGCCAAGAGCGGCAATCAGACGGTCTGTCATCGCCAGACCCAAAGGCTTCAGATCGTCCATCCCGCCCTGCAAGGCTGCCACAAACTGCCCGGCATAGGGGTTGCCGACCAGTGCCATGATCGCCCCGCGCAGGCGCGAAGTGGACGGGGCTGGCCCGCCGTCATGGGTGATTTCTTCAATCAGGATGCTGATCTTGCGAAGGGGGAAGTCAGGCATCGGCAGGCTCCATAACGGCAAGAGGGGTCAGGGCAAGCGGGCCAAGCACCCGCAATTCAGATTGCAAGAAAAGCGCGGCCGAGTCGATAAGCCCCTGCGCCCGGTAGGATTGTGCGGCGGCAAGCCCTGCGTCCAGTGCGCGGGCTCGGTCGGCAGGGGTCAGCGGCCCGACATCGACCGTCACCAACCGCTGGCCAAGGTCACTGTCGGCCTGCATATCCACCGCCGGCCTGCGGGTGATGGCCGGATGCCCCGGCAGATTTACCGCATTGGCGATCATCGTGGCGGCTGCATCAGCCATGGCCGCAGTATGCGCCAGAACCGTCACCGCATCGGCGATGCCCCGCGACCAGCTGCGCCCGCCCCAGCCCGAAGTGGCAATGCCGCGCACGGGGTCGGTATCGCGCAAGACCACGGTGCCGCCCGTCGCCAAAGCGCAGGTCAAAGTCTGCCCCAGCCCCAGATGCAGCGCAATATCGCCGCCGTTGTTGACATAAACCCGGTCCACACCCGGCCCCACCATCGCCGCCAGAACCGCCTCTGCCACCGCCCCCGCCACCGCCGCCATCGGGGTGATGAAGGCCGGGCGGTAAGGGGCGACGGCTGCGGCCATCACCCGGGCTATCGCCCCTGTCACCGGGATATCCACGCCGCGCAAGGCAGGCAGTTCTGCCACCAATTCCCGCAGCACCCCGTCAAACCGTGCCACCCCCCGCGAATATGCCGCTTCAGCACCTGGGCCATAAGCCTGACAGATCAGGTCAATCGGCCCCTCATGCAGATGCAGCCGTCCGTCGGGCAACCTGAGGATCTGTGCGCCAGTCATCTTTTGGGCCACGGCTCTATGCGGGCGGCAGTGGGGTATTCGCCGCCCTGTTGCATCACCTGATCCAGCGTGCGGATCGCAGCCTCATGCCCACCCATGGCCAGATAATCCGCGCGCGGCAGGGTGAATTCCAAGGGGGCGACCAAGGCGGGCGTGGGGACATAACCAAACGCTCCGGCAGGCAGGGCGGTTACATCGACCATGAAGGTGATGCCCCCGCCGGGCCAGACATAACAGTCGGCCCCGCCACTGGTCAGCCGGGTAATGCCTGATTGCACCGACCGCGTCAGTCGTACCGGATTGCGGGTCACACCGGCCCGCAAGCTGCCGCCCGCGCCGCCCATGAACAGTACGGTGCACAAAGACGGTTCGCAGTTTTCGTCAATCAGGCCAACCGTGTCGCGCAGGGCATTGGGCAGGTCGGCAGGCACCGGACGCAACGCATCGTCCAGCACGAAGTAGGCGAACTCTTCACCCGTGGTGGACACCATCAACAGGGTCAGGCCGGGCCGCGCGCCCTTTTTTGGCTGCCAGTCGCCAAGGATGTCCAAAGGGTCTGTCAACCGCGTGCCGCCCCAACCAAGCCCCGGCTCCGACACTTTGAAATACCGCCCGGGGGTGGACCGCTGGCCCTTTATTTTGATGCCGGTCGGTTGCCAATCCAGCACCCGGCCCGCCTGATGTTCACTGACCACGCCAGTGATGTGATCATCGACCACCACCACCTCATCCACCAACCCCCGCCATTGACTGGCGAACATGCCGATGGTGGCCGACCCGCAGCCCACCCGCATCCGCCGTTCGGCCACCCCATCGACCACAGGCGCACGACCCGCCTGTACAATCAGGCTGGATCCGCCCTCGATGGTCAGATCTACCGCATCCCCATTGCACAGCGCGAGCATCGCGGCACAAGTCGCGCGGCCTTCGGATTTGGTCCCACCCGTCAGGTGATGCACACCGCCGATCGACAGCATCTGGCTGCCATATTCGGCAGTCGTCACATGGCCAATTGCCTCGCCCTGCGCGCGGATCGTGGCCCCTTCGGGCCCGACAAAGCGGTCAGTGTCGATCTTTACCTTGACGCCGCAGTAGGAAAATATCGCCTCGGTCACCACGGTCACCATGTCCGCGCCGGCAATGGTGGAGGACACGATGAAAGGTGCAGGTTTGTAATCGGGATATGTGGTGCCAGACCCGATGCCGGTGACGAAACTGGCTTGCGGGACCGGATCACCGTCCCAGTCGCGGGTGGCAAAGGGCACGATGCGGCCGCCAGTTTCCGCCGTGTGGTGCAGCATTACCACCGGATCGGTGCGCACGATGCGGCCATCGGCGTTGGCATAACGGTCACAAGCCCCGGTCTGGCCGGGCGCGATGTAGCACATCACCGGGCAGGCATCGCAGCGAATTTTCTCAGAGGCGGGGGCGTCCGTCATGTCGTGCGCCCTTTGCTGGCCGAGCGACGGGGGCCAGCCCCCGCGCGCAATTGGCAAAAGCCAATCGCGCGGCCCCCGGGATATTTTTGCCAGAATGAAAGCCGCAGGGTCATGGCGCGCCCCTCATGGCCGCAAGCACCCGGTGCGGCAGGGCGGGAACACGGGTAATCTGGCCGCCGGTGGCGTGGCGGATGGCGTTCAAGATGGCGGGGGCGGTGGGGATCAGGACATGCTCGCCCAGGCCCTTGGCCCCAAGCGGGCCCTCGGGGTCGGGCACCTCGATCAACAGGCTGTCGATCGGTGGCACGTCGCCAGTGGTGGGGATCAGGTAATCGTGCAAGTTGTCGGTGCGGCCCGCGATGTAATCCTCCATCAGGGCAAGGCCGATGCCTTGGGCGATGCCGCCTTCGATCTGGCCTTCGGCGAGGGTCGGGTTGATCACGCGGCCCACATCATGGGCGGCGGTGATGCGGGTCAGATGAACCGTGCCAAGCTTTTGGTCCACCTCCAACTCTACCATCTGCGCGCCGTAGCCGTATTGGGCATAAGGGTTGCCCTGGCCCAGTGCGTCGAGCGTGGTGG
>JANNNF010000194.1:0-2219 GCA_031398405.1 Rhodobacterales bacterium
GATCAGCAGACCGTTGACCGCACCGAAAGCAACCCCCACTGCTAGACCAGCTGTGATGGAAAAGGTTGTGCCGAAGCCCGCGTCAAAAGCGAGTGCTGTGACCAACGAGGCGAGTCCCATGGCCGACCCGACCGAAAGGTCGATCCCGCCGGTGATAATGACCATCACCATGCCGATCGACATAATTGCGGTCAGTGAAAATGCCCGAAAGACACCCATCAGATTGTTCGTTGTCAAAAAATAGGGAGTGTAGAGACTGATCAGCGCCCCCACGAGCAGCATGGCGACAAGCACGTTGACTTCGCGCACGTGACGCAACGACCAAATCTCGTCCCAGATGCCGCGGCGCACCGGAGCCTCCGGAACCTTATCAAGCGACGCAGACATTCGGCTTCCTCCCGTTCCCGTCCGGATGCAATTCGCCCCAAACTTCGCCCCCTTCCTGTCACGACGAATTATGACAGCGCTGTCATTTCTTGCGCCACAATAACCCGCTGTCAACATCAAATTCGTGAACCTCCAACAACTTTTCACTCACCAAAAACCGAGGGTATCGGCATACTATTATGATATATAAATTAATTCATCATAAGGCTCAGACAATCAGTCTAAGTCTACGTTTGACAGCGCTGACATTCTATCCCAGCATAACGCTAACCCAAGCCGAAAAGGTGCCGGAATGACCACTAATCCCCGCTCGATAGCGATGCTTCACACTGTTTCAGGGCTGATTCCCGTGTTCGATGCGCTGTTGCGGACCGAGATGGCAGGCTGGCAGGGCTTCAACATTGTCGATGAAAGCCTATTGCGCGAAACAATCCGCGACGGCGGCCCTTCGCCCATGACCCATCGCAGGCTCGCGGCCCTCGTCAGTTCTGCGGTAGATGCCGGTGCCAAAGCGGTCGTCGTGACTTGCTCCTCGCTCGGACCGGCGGTCGATGCGACACGCCCCTTCTGCCCTGTGCCCCTGTTCCGCATCGATCAGGGTATGGCGGAAACCGCCGTGACGTCGGCCGGACGCATCGGTGTTCTGGCCACGCTTTCTAGCACGCTTACGCCTACCGGAGACTTGATCCGCGCCACATCGACACGGTTGGGCCGTGATTGCACCGTCACTGACCGGCTTGCGGAAGGCGCTTTCCAGAAGCTCGCCGCAGGCGATACCGCTGCCCATGACGCGCTTGTGGCCGACCATCTGCGGGCATTAGTGCAACAGGTGGACGTGGTCGTTCTGGCACAGGCCTCCATGGCGCGTGCTCTGGCGTCCATCGCGGACGAGCTGGGTGAAACTCCGGTTCTGACCAGTCCCGAGCTGGGCATTCGCTACATCCGAGAAAGCCTATCAAACCAATAAAATCAAATATTCTTCATCCAACCCAAACCGGCAACAGTGCCAGCTTCCGGCCTGTATTCGCAGCCGACGAACCCGCTATATCCTAGCCGGTCCAGCGTTCGCAGGATCGTCATATCGTTCAGCTCGCCGCTGCCTGGTTCATGGCGCAGGGGAACGGCCGCGATCTGGATATGCCCGATTACGGGCATCAATTTGCGCAGCGATACAAGCACATCGCCGTGTAGGATCTGCCGGTGATAAATATCATATTGCAGTTTCAGGTTTGCGTGGCCCGCAGTCGCGATCACGTCTAGCGCCTGGTCGAAGCCGCACAGGAAATAGCCCGGCATGTCACGCCGGTTGATTGGCTCGATCAGCACGTCGACCCCCGCCGCCCCGGCTTGGTCGCACAGATAGTCTAGCGAACCCGCGTAACACTGCCGCGCCGCGATATCGTCCGGCTCGGCAAGTCCGCTCATCACATGCAACCGGCCCACCCCTGTTGCCCGCGCATAGTCCAGCGCCACGGCAACCGAAGCGCGGAACTCCTCCTGCCGCTCTGGTAGCGCTGCCATGCCTCGATCTCCTGCCGCCCAGTCCCCCGGCGGCAGGTTGAACAACGCCTGCGTCAACCCATGCCTGGCCAAAGCCTCGGCGATCAGGCCCGGCGGATGCTCATAGGGAAACAGGAATTCCACCGCATCGAAACCGGCGGCAGCAGCAGCCGCGAAACGGTCCAGAAATGCGTGTTCGGTGAACATCATCGTCAGATTGGTGGCGAAACGCAGCATTGTCAGCCCTCCATTCCCGGTAGGTCGATCCCGGCCAGTTGCGCAAACATCCGTGCGACCGAAGCATCGTCGTCCCGCCCCATCCCCGCCGCGGC
>JANNNF010000203.1:0-9110 GCA_031398405.1 Rhodobacterales bacterium
CAGTTGAACGCGGCATCGACCGGGCCGTCCCCCGTTGCCTCAACCCTGTGTTCCACCCCGTCAATGGCAAGAGTCATCTGCGCCTCTTGCGGACCGTCAGTGCCGCAGACCACACGCAGGCGGCGGATTTGCATATGGTCATGTTCGGCCATCGTGGCCTCATCCGCGACAAGCGCGATCAGGTCGTCGTCGTAGATTTCCTTTTTGCGATCCGCCAACGCTTTGAAGCGCACGAACACGTCGTTCAACTGATTGTCGGCCAGTTCGTAGCCCAGATCCTTCAGCGCAGATCGCAGGGCCGCGCGGCCCGACAGTTTCCCCATGGTCAGGTTTTTTTGGGTCAGGCCGATATCCTCGGGGCGCATGATTTCGAATGTTTCCACATTCTTCAGCACGCCATCCTGATGGATGCCGGATTCGTGCAGGAAAGCGTTTTTGCCGACGATCGCCTTGTTGAACTGCACCGCAAAGCCAGAAACTGACGCTACCCGGCGGGACAGATTCATGATCTTGGTGGTGTCGATGCGGGTTTGATAGGGCATGATGTCGTTGCGCACGCGCATCGCCATCACCACTTCCTCGAGCGCGGTGTTGCCCGCGCGTTCGCCCAGACCGTTAATGGTACATTCGATCTGCCGCGCGCCGGCCTGAACGGCGGCAAGCGAATTGGCCGTCGCCATGCCAAGGTCGTTGTGGCAGTGGGTAGCAAAGATGATGTCATCCGCCCCCGGCACCCGGTTCAGCAGCATTCGGATCAGATCGGCGGATTCCGCAGGTGCGGTATAGCCGACGGTATCGGGAATGTTGATGGTGGTGGCCCCGGCCTTGATGGCAATCTCCACCACACGACAGAGATAGTCATGTTCGGTGCGGGTAGCATCCATCGGCGACCATTGCACATTGTCGCACAGGTTACGGGCGTGTGTCACGGTGTCGTGGATACGTTCCGCCATCTGGTTCATATCCAGATTGGGAATGGCGCGGTGCAGCGGTGAGGTGCCGATGAAGGTGTGGATGCGGGGGGAGCGCGCGTGCCTCACGGCCTCCCAGCAGCGGTCAATGTCTTTGTAGTTGGCGCGGGCAAGGCCGCAGACGGTGGAATTGAGGCTGCGTTTGGCGATTTCAGTGACAGCGGCAAAATCGCCCTCGGATGCGATGGGAAAACCCGCCTCAATGATGTCGACGCCCATTTCATCCAGCAGGCCTGCAATTTCCAGCTTTTCGGCGTGTGTCATGGTGGCACCCGGCGATTGTTCGCCGTCGCGCAGAGTGGTGTCAAAGATCACGACGCGGGGTTGCGCGGATTTGTCAGTGGGGGTCATGTCCGAAATTCCTTGGGGATTTGTCTTAGCGATTGGCGTGGGGCGCTGGCACCTCTGAGCGGTCGCGCCCAAGGGCACGCTCAGAGGAGGCTAAGAAGAAGCAGGCCCAGACCTGCCGGGTCACACGGGCTGACGGGGCAATTGCCCCCGGTGGTTGTAATATGTGTGTCACGTGCCATGAAATGAACTATACGGTGCAATCTCGGGAAGGGAAGGGGGATTTTGCCAAGGCAGGGGGCCGCCTCGGGTGGCATCGAGCCACCGCTCGGCAGCGTTGCCACGGGTTTTCGTCTTTGGCGTGGGGGTGGTGGCACCGGTGGATGCCTCCGGCGGGGATATTTGAGCAAAAGTGATAGCCGGGGATGACGGGGTGGCTTCGGGCGCTACGTCAAAAGTGCGTAACAGGGGGGATCATGCGGTCATTGGTGATTGGGGCGTCGGGCGGGATCGGGGCTGCCTTGGTGCGTGCTTTGGCTGCGCAGGGTGATGTGGTCGGGCTGTCGCGGTCTGTTGATGGGCTGGAGGTGACGGATGAGCAATCCGTTGCAGCGAGCTTGGGGCGGCTAGTGGGCGCGTTCGATCTGGTGATGATCGCGACCGGTGCACTGGAGATTGACGGAGCGGTGCCGGAAAAGAGCCTGCGGGGGGTGACGGCGCAGGCAATGCTGGCGCAGTTTGCGGCCAATGCTGTGGGGCCTGCCTTGGTTCTGAAACATGTGGTGCGGGTGTTGCCGAAGGATCGCGTGGCCCGGGTCGGTGTTTTGTCGGCGCGTGTGGGGTCAATCGGGGACAACGCCTTGGGAGGGTGGTATTCCTACCGAGCGGCGAAGGCTGCGTTGAATCAACTGGTGCATACGGCAGCGATAGAGATTGCGCGCAGCCACCCCCTGGCCGTGTTGGCCTGTTTGCATCCGGGCACAGTGGCCACGGATTTTACCGCGAGATACGCGGGCCACCACCCGACGGTGGCCCCGGATGTGGCGGCGGAGCATCTGCTGACGGTGCTTGGTGGGTTGTCGCCTGCGGATAGCGGGTCTTTTCGGGATTGGGCAGGAAAGGTCGTGCCGTGGTGAGGCCAAAGCTGATCCTTGTGCTGGGCGACCAGTTGTCGGACAACCTGTCTGCGATCATGGCGGGTGATGCTGCGCTGGACGTGGTGGTGATGGCGGAAGTGATGGCCGAGGGTACATCGGTGCCGCACCATCCGCAAAAGGTGGCGCTAATCCTGTCGGCGATGCGCAAGTTTGCCATCCACCTGCGCGAACAGGGCTGGCGGGTGGCCTACACGCGCCTTGATGACCCTGACAACAGCCAATCCATTAGCGGCGAGGTGTTGCGCCGCGCCGCCGAGGTCGGGGCGGCCGAGGTGATTGCCACCCACCCCGGTGAATGGCGGGTGGTCGATCTGATACAGACGCTGCCGTTGCAGGTGACGCTGCTGCCCGATGACCGGTTCCTGTGTTCGCATGCCGAGTTCGCCGACTGGGCAGAAGGGCGCAAGGCGCTGCGGATGGAGTATTTTTACCGCGAGATGCGCCGCAAGACCGCCCTGCTGATGGACGGGGACAAACCTGCCGGGGGGCAGTGGAATTATGACCATGACAATCGCAAACCTGCGGCTGTTGATCTGTTCCGGGCAGGCCCTCTGCGTTTTGCGCCTGACAAAGTGACAGACGGGGTGCTGTCCTTGGTGGCGGCACGGTTCCCGCATTTCGGGACCCTGCACCCGTTTGAATGGGCGACTGACCGAGAGGGGGCACTGCAGGCCTTGGCGCATTTTATCACCCATGCGTTGCCCCGCTTTGGCGATGAACAGGATGCGATGCTGGTGGCGGATGCGACGCTGAGCCATGCGCTGATCTCGCCCTATCTGAACATCGGCCTGCTGGGCCCCATGGAAGTGTGCCGGGCGGTGGAGGCGGAGTATCTGGCAGGGCGGGTGCCAATCAATGCCGCCGAAGGGTTTATCCGGCAGATCATAGGATGGCGCGAATTTGTGCGGGGCATCTGGTCGATGCAGGGGCCCGAGTACACCTCGCGCAACGTGCTGGGGGCGGGGCGGGCATTGCCGGGCGTCTATTGGGGGGCAGCGACGGGCATGGCCTGCATGCGCGCCGTGGTGGGGCAGACCCGCGATATGAGCTATGCGCACCACATCCAGCGGCTGATGGTGACGGGGAATTTTGCACTGCTGGCCGGAGTGGACCCGGCCCATGTGCATGAGTGGTATCTGGCGGTTTATGTCGATGCGTTTGAATGGGTTGAGTCCCCGAATGTGATCGGGATGAGCCAATTTGCAGACGGGGGCGTGGTGGGGTCGAAACCCTACGTGTCGTCCGGAGCATATATCGACCGCATGTCAGATTATTGCGGTGGCTGCAGATACAAGGTCAAGGAAAAGACCGGACCAGCAGCATGTCCGTTCAACCTGCTGTATTGGGATTTCCTGATGCGCCACCGGGACCGGTTTCAGGGCAATCCGCGTATGGGCCAGATGTACCGCACCTGGGACAAGATGGATTTGGGCCACCGGACCCGTGTTTTGGCCGATGCGGCGGTGTTTTTGGGTCGGATGGAGTCGGGCGAGGCAGTTTAGGGGGTCATCTAGGGGGCAGGGGACGGGGCTAATTCGGCGGGGGCTACGGGCGGGGCCGTCAAAATCCCCGCTTGCCAGATGCCACTGGTTTCCTGACCCGAGGCGTAGCGCATGGTGCCCATGCCTTCACGCTTGCCGGCCTTGAACGCGCCTTCATAGACATCGCCGGACGGATAGGTGGCAATGCCTTGGCCCTCGATCACCCCGGCCTTCCAGTCCCCCACATATTTGAAGCCATCGGGATATATGACTTCGCCTTTGCCATCACGTTTGCCGTTGATAAAGCTGCCCTTATAGACGGTGCCATCGGGGTAGGTGGCCGTTCCCATGCCTTGCCGCACGCCGCCCATCCAATCGCCTTCATAGCGATAGCCGTCAGGATAGGTCATGGTGCCCACCCCTTGGGCACGGGCGGCAACCAACTGGCCTTCGTAGGTCTGGCCATTGGCATAGGATGCACGGCCTTTGCCGGTAATGGCCCCGTTGGTCCATTCGCCCTCGTACACCGAGCCGTCCTTGTAAGTGATCGCCCCGTTGCCATGCGCCTGATCGCCCTTGAATGTGCCGACATACACCGAACCATCGGGGTATGTTACAGACCCTGTGCCTTCCATCCGGCCATCGACCCAAGCGCCGTCATAGGCAAAGCCATCTGCCCCGGCAAAGCGGCCCTTGCCGCTGCGGCGGTCGGCTTTGAAATCGCCCACGTAAGTATCGCCATTGGTGAACGTCACGGTGCCGCGCCCCTCGCGCTTGCCGTCCAGGAAAGGGCCTTCATAGGTGTCGCCATTGGGTTGGGTCAGCTTGCCCACCCCGTTGATCTGGCCCTTGTCCCACGCGCCTACGTAGGTCAGCCCGTTGGGCATGACCAAAGACCCGCGCCCGGCGCGTTCCCCTGCCGAGAGCTCTCCCTGATAGACCGCGCCATCGGGATAGGTGATCTTGCCGACGCCCTGCTTGACGCCCTTGACCCAATCCCCCTGATAGCGATAGCCGCCCGGGTTTTCGATGATCCCGGTGCCGTCATGGACGCCGTTGACCAGATCGCCCGTGTAAACCGCACCATTGGCATAGGTGACAACGCCCTTGCCCGTCATTGTCCCCCCCGCCCAGTCGCCTTCATAGGTGCCACCATCGGCGAAGGTGATCTTGCCCTTGCCCTCGGGCTTGCCATCGACGAAATCGCCCTCATATATCGACCCGTTGGGATAGCGCGCCACACCCGCCCCGGTGATTTTGCCGTCCACCCATTGCCCGGTGTATTCATAGCCGCTGGGCAATTTGTAGGTGCCTGTGCCATGCTGATAGCCTGCGCGGAAGGTCCCCTCATAGACGGACCCGTCATCATATTGCTTGGTGATGACCTCATCCTCTTCCTGGGCGGCGGCCATGCCTGCCAGCGCCAACCCGAACGCCGTTGCGAGCATCCATGTTTTGCCTGCGTTTGCCATGATACCCGCCCCCGACTCTGCCCGTATTGGCGCTGAACCTAGCCTGTGCAGACCGGGTGTGACAAGCCGTGCGGCGTATCGGCACTTTCCCTTGCGCATCAACCTGCTAGAATCGTGCGGTTGCCTGACAGGAGCCTTCGATGCCCGACACCTTTCGCCTGACGCTTGCGCAGTTGAACCCTACTGTGGGCGCCTTGGCCGACAACGCCGCCAAGGCGCGCGCCGCGTGGGATCAGGCAAAGCTGGCCGGGGCCGATATGCTGGCGCTGACAGAGATGTTCATCACCGGGTATCAGACTCAGGATCTGGTTCTGAAACCCGCCTTCGTGGCGGATGCGATTGCCCATATTCACGTCTTGGCTGCGGACTGTGCCGATGGTCCGGCGATTGGCATCGGTGGCCCCGCGCTGCGTGATGGCGTGTTGCACAACGGCTATTACATCTTGCAGGGCGGGCGAGTGACGGCGACGGTGTTGAAGCACCATCTGCCCAATGACGCGGTGTTTGATGAAAAGCGCATCTTTGCGCCCGCCGATGTGCATGGTCCATATGTCGTAGGCCCTCTGCGGATTGGCACTCCGATCTGCGAAGATGCCTGGCACCCCGATGTGACGGAAACGCTGGCAGAAACCGGGGCCGAGATATTGCTGGTACCCAACGGGTCGCCCTATCACCGGGGCAAGCCCGATCTGCGGCTGAACCTGATGGTGGCCCGGGTGATCGAGACCGGGTTGCCGCTGGTCTATCTGAATATGGTGGGGGGGCAGGACGATCAGGTGTTTGACGGATCGTCGATGGTGTTGAACCCCGGTGGGCATTTGGTGGTGCAGATGCCGCAGTTCGACACCTGCCTGACCCATGTGGATTTTGTGCGGGGAGACGATGGCTGGCGCGCGGTGCGGGGGCAGATTGCCGCCATTCCCCCGATCTGGGAGGCCGATTACCGCGCCTGTGTCATGGGTCTGGCCGATTATCTGGCGAAAACAGGATTCAAGAAGGTGGTGCTGGGCCTGTCAGGTGGCATTGATTCTGCGATTGTCGCCACCATCGCCGCTGATGCGCTTGGCCCGGAAAACGTCCGCTGTGTGATGCTGCCGTCCGAGTTTACCTCGGACGAGTCCCTGCACGACGCGGGCGAAGTGGCGCGCAATCTGGGCTGCCGTCTGGATACCGTGCCTATCGGTGGTGCTCAAGGGGCAGTCGGGTCGGCCCTTGGGGCGCTGTTTAAAGGCACCCTGCCGGGCGTGACTGAGGAGAACATCCAAAGCCGCTTGCGCGGCGTGATGCTGATGGCGATTTCCAATAAGTTTGGTGAAATGCTGCTGACCACGGGCAATAAATCCGAAGTGGCGGTTGGGTATTGCACGATTTACGGCGATATGAACGGCGGCTATAACCCGATCAAGGACATGTATAAAACCCGGGTGTTTGAAACCTGCCGCTGGCGCAATGACAACCACCGGCCTTGGATGAAAGCGCCAGCAGGCGCTGTGATCCCGGAACGGGTGATCACCAAACCGCCAAGCGCCGAGTTGCGCCCCGACCAAAAGGATCAAGACAGCCTGCCGCCCTATGAGGTGCTGGACGCCATCCTCGACGGGTTGGTGGAACAGGAATTGTCGGTGGCCGAACTGGTCGACCAAGGCTTTGACCGCGACGTGGTGAAGAAGGTCGAACATCTGCTGTATATCAGCGAATACAAACGCTTCCAGTCCGCCCCCGGCCCGCGCTTGACGCAAAAGGCCTTTTGGCTAGACCGTCGCTATCCCATGGCAATGCGGTGGCGGGACAAAGGGTAGGGGACTGATAATTTCAGAAATTTGGGATGGTACGTTACGTGTCAAGCCAACCTGCGTGGCCGAGAAATCAATGCGGGCTTGAAGACGGGTTGGCTTGCCACGGACAACGCTTGACGATTGCGACACTGATTACCCTACAATGCTGCGGGGTTGGCACTTTGGCGAACGCCATTTTGTGCATTGGGCGGCATTGATCCAATCACCGGGCGACACCCACAAACTGTGATGGGTGTCGCTTGTGTGACTTACCCGTTCAGCAGCATCTGATAGCTGGCGGGCACATAGCGGAAGCCGCCATCCTGCGCTTCGACATAGCCAAGCGCGGGGAAGGGCATGTGATAGCCTATGAAGGGAATTTTGTCGGCGGCGATCATCCCGAACACCGCCTTGCGGGTGGCAGCCCCGGCAGGTTTGTCAGCGTCAAAACGCACTTCCCAATCAGGGCGGGCCAGCGACCAGATGTAGTGGTTGGCGGTATCTGCGGTCAGCATCAGGCGCTGGCCATCGCTTTCCAATTGATAGACCATGTGCCCCGGCGAATGACCAAAGGCGGCGATGGCGGTGATACCGGACGCAACAGAGCCGCCATCATCGAGGAAGGTCGTCTTGTCGAGCAATGGGCGCACGTTCTTGTCATAGCCCTCATTGGCGG
This sequence comes from Rhodobacterales bacterium, assembly GCA_031398405.1. GTDB lineage: Bacteria > Pseudomonadota > Alphaproteobacteria > Rhodobacterales > Rhodobacteraceae > JANNNF01. Next base: position 7,821 of record JANNNF010000203.1, read on the forward strand.
CCAAGGCCCAAAAGTCGTTCTCCACCGATCCGGTCACATAGCGGGCATTCGCAAAGGTCGGCGCATCGCCATTCATCATGCCGCCGATGTGGTCACCGTGCATGTGGGTCAGCACCACCACATCAACCTGATCGGGGCTGACGCCAGCCGCAGTAAGGGCGGCAAGAGTGCCGTCCGCCGACAGGCCGGTGTCGAACAAGATCAGTTCCGCCCCGGTGTTAACCAGAGTAGGGGTGAAAAAACTCTGCGTCTTGTCCGCGGGAATAAATGAGGCGGCAGACAGTGCAGCAAATTCTTCTGGCGTGGCGTTCAGGCCGAAGGTTTCTTGCGGCTTGTCAGAAGTCCGGGTGCCAGCAAGCAGGGCCGTCACTTCAAACCCGCCCAGTTTGAAACGGTTGTAGAGGGCGGTGCCGGACCCTTGCAACGGGGTGGCGGCATGGGTGGTGGTGGCGAATGCGGGGATCAGCGGCAGGGCGGCGCCTGCAATCATCGCCTGACGGCGCGACAGCAACGGGGTCGTCATGAGATATCTCCTGTGAATGGAAACGAAAAGATAACCTCATTGCACCCGGCGCATACTCACGCTTGTGTCATCTGCGCGCATGATCGCACAGTGGCTGTGCGGCTATTCCCACCAAGGGTCTACCGCGGCGATATCTTCATCCGACCAGCCGAAATGATGGGCGAGTTCGTGGATCAGTACATGCGTTACCAGATCGCCAATCGACACATCGCCGCGTTCGGCCCATTCGTCCAGAATAGGGCGGCGGAACAGCCAGATGGTGTCGGGCTGGGTGGGCTGATCCATTACGGATTTCTCGGTCAAAGGGGTGCCATCATAAAGACCCGTCAACTCAAACGGGTCATGCAGATCCATCGCTTCCAGCAAATCATCGGGGGCAAAATCCATCACCCGCAGCGCGACTGCCATCGCAGGGGTGCGGTAAGGGTCGGGCAGAGTGGTCAAGGCCTCAAGCGCCAGTTGTTCGATCAGGGCGAGTGAGGGGGCGATGGTCTCGGGGGTTGGATTTGTCATGTCCTGAGGTTAGCTGCAAAGCTGGGCACTGGAAAGCCTTGCGGCTTTCTGGCGCGCCCTGGGCAGGGGCACGGGCAGGCGGGGGGTTGAGCAATAGACAAAGACAGCGATCGTCTGCTGGAACCCCTTTCCCGTGGTGTCAGATAAGCGCCTCACCCGAAGTGCTGAAAGCTGGACCTGCCCGCATGTGGGAAACAGGCCTTTGACAAGATTGCCGACGGGATCGGGTTGGGAAGCCGAACATCAGTAATGCC
>JANNNF010000213.1:0-24870 GCA_031398405.1 Rhodobacterales bacterium
GGCAGGTTGTGGTGGCAAGCATCGTGTCAGATGCCGATGGGTTTGCGCATGAGGTGGTGGCCGCGCTGCAAAAAGCGGGGGTCCGGGCCGAGGCGGACGTGCGCAACGAAAAGATCAACTACAAGGTGCGCGAGCATTCGGTGGGCAAGGTACCGGTCATTCTGGCGATCGGCATGAAAGAGGTTGAGGAGCGGAGTGTTTCAATCCGCCGCTTGGGAGAGACCCGGACTGAAACGAAAGCGCTTGATCTGGCGTTGGCCGAGTTGGGATTTGAGGCGCTGCCCCCGGCGCAGCCCTGATGATTTAAGTAGGATGTTGTGAAAAGCGTCGGGTTTATCGCCCGGCGCTTTGGTTTTGCGGGGGCGAAATTTGTTACACTCCCTCACGCGGATGTATGCAAAATTACTGTGATTGGCGCGAGGCAAATCGGCGTGGTTAGCTGGTGGTCAGCCGTAAAATCTGCGGTGCAGAAAAAAAGGGAGCAATCATGACCATTCATTTGAAATCCGCCGCTGTGGCCGGGGCTTTGGCGGCAGCGCTGTCGGCGCAATTCATCACGCCGGCGGCTGCCGAAGGCGGAAAGGAAAAGTGCTTTGGTGTGGCGCTGACCGCCCAGAACGACTGTGCGGCTGGTGAGGGTACGACCTGTGCGGGCACGTCAAAGGTGGATTATCAGGGTGACGCGTGGAAGCTGGTGCCGGCTGGTACTTGTACCACGATGGAACTGCCCGATGCCCGCACCGGCAGTCTTGAGCCACTGACCCGTGATCTGGCAGGCTGATGAGGTTGCCCCCTTCGGCGTGGGCTGAAGGGGGCTTTTACGGAGGCCGCTATGTTTGATTACCCCCGCAGTGCTTTGCCAAGTGGCCCCGGTGTGGGCTACAAGCCCCAGCATTTTGCCGCGATCATGGCGGATGCGGGGCCGGTGCAATGGCTGGAGGTTCATGCTGAAAACTACATGGGTGATGGCGGGCGCCCCTTGGCGCAACTGCGCCATCTGGCAGAGCGGTTTCCGATTTCGCTGCATGGGGTAGGGCTTTCCATCGGTGGCGAAGAGCCGCTGCATGCTGATCATCTGGCCCGCCTGCGGCATTTGTGCGACTGGCTGCACCCGGCCAGTTTTTCCGAACATCTGGCGTGGTCTACCCACGACGGGGCATATCTCAACGATCTGTTGCCGTTGCCCTACACGCCTGCCACGCTGACGCGGGTTTGTGCGCATGTAGATCAGGTGCAGGATAACTTGGGGCGGCGGATGTTGCTGGAAAACCCGTCAACCTATCTGGCCTTTGCGGAATCACAGATGGCCGAGGTCCATTTTCTGGCCGAGGTCGCCCGGCGCACAGGCTGTGGCCTGCTGCTGGATGTCAACAATGTGCATGTGTCGGCGGCCAATCAGGGCAGCAGCGCCGTTGACTATCTGGCGGCGTTTCCGCTGCAACTGGTGGGCGAAATTCACCTTGGCGGGCATGAGACAGATGTGGGTGACCATGGGGCGGCGCTGCTGATCGACAGCCATAGTACTGCGGTGGCAGACCCGGTTTGGGCACTGTACCGGGATGTGATTGTGCGAGGTGGGGCGCGTCCCACGTTGATCGAATGGGATAATGATGTGCCCGATTGGGATGTTCTGCGCGCCGAGGCCAGTTTGGCCGCGCGGATTATGGAAGGGGTGGCGTGATGCAGGCCGCGTTTGCCGCTGCCGTGCTGGACCCCGATCTGGCTGTGCCGGACGGGATGGTTGACCCACAGGGGTGCCCCGCCCCGCTGCGCTTTGCGGTGTACCGCAACAATGTGGCGTCCAGCCTGACGAAGGTGTTGAAGGTCGGGTTTCCTGTGGTGCGTGCGCTTGTGGGGGATGAGTTTTTTGCTGCCATGGCGGGGATATTCTTGCGAGCGCATCCGCCAACGTCGCGGATACTGATGCTGTATGGCGATGAGTTTCCGGCGTTTCTGGCAGGATTTTCGCCCGTGGCGCATCTGGGCTATCTGCCCGATGTGGCGCGCCTGGAACTGGCGATGCGGCAATCTTACCATGCGGCGGACGCAGTGCCGATTGTGGGCGATTTGCTGACCCCTGACCGCCTGCTGACAGCCAGGCTGACATTTGCGCCCGCGCTGCGGCTGGTGCAGTCCGATTGGCCAATTCATGCGATCTGGGCGGCCAATACGCACGGTGGGCCACCCCCGGTGATGCAGGCGCAAGCGGTTCTGATTGTGCGGCCAGCGTTTGACCCCGAACCGCACGTGCTTGGACCCGCAGGCCCTGTGATGGCGGCGCTTTTGGCAGGACAGACAATGGCAGATGCGTTGGATTTGGCGGCAGACAGCTTTGATCTTACGGGTTTTCTGGCGTTGTTGCTGGCGGCGGGCGCAATCACAGGGCTGGACGAATGACCGCGATTTTGCAGATTTACACCCGCGTTGCGGCTCTGTTGGACCGTGTGTCACCACAGGTGCTGCCGATACTGGCGCGTATCGTGTTTGCCGGGGTGCTGGTCGGATATTTCTGGGCCTCTGGCCTGACCAAGCTGGGGCCGGACATTCTGACGCCTTCAGACGGGGCCTACATCCAGATATTTCCCCGCGCGGTAGAGGCTGCTGGCTATGACGTGGCGCAGCTGGGCCTGTGGCACCGGTTGGTGGTGCTGGCGGGGACGGCGGCGGAATTTGTATTCCCTTTGATGATTGTGCTGGGGGCGCTGACGCGGATCGCAGCTTTGGGGATGATCGGGTTTATCCTCGTGCAAAGCCTGACCGATATCATCGGCCACATGGCGGGGCCTGCCACAGTGGGTGCATGGTTTGATGGGGCATCAGATGCGGTGATCTTTGATCAGCGAGCCTTGTGGCTGGTTTTGCTGGCAGTTTTGCTGATGAAAGGGGCCGGGGCCCTGTCGTTCGATGCCGTAGTGGCCCATGGTGCCAAACGGGCTTGATTTTATGAAAACCCGTGGCATCTTTGAACGCAGTGACGACTGATGTTCTGACCGCCTCTCGACCCCGAAGGCACTGGAAGAAATCGGTGCACGGCCCATGGCAATATCGCCATGGGAGGGTCCGCGAGAGGAGATGCGGCATGCCAACTGGCACCGTAAAGTGGTTCAACAGCACCAAGGGCTACGGCTTTATTGCGCCGGATGACGGCGGTAAGGACATTTTCGTGCATATCTCGGCGGTAGAGCGTGCGGGACTTAAGGGCCTTAATGACAACCAGAAAATCGGCTACGATCTGCAATCGGGCCGCGATGGCAAGGAATCTGCGGGCGATTTGAGGTTGCTGTAATCAAAAAGCGATGGCCCCGATTTCCGGGGCCGTCTGGTTACAGCAAAGCTGCCTCTACTTTGGCATCCCAGCCCAGATACCACGCGTCGTCCGTGCGGATCATCGGGCGCTTCATCACGGCGGGTTGTGCTGCAATCTGCGCTTCGGGTTCGGATGCCTTAAGGTAATCGTTAAAGCCACGATAGGTGGTGGACTGTTTGTTTACCGCCAGTGCCCCGAATTCATGGGTGATTTCGTTGATCTCAGCCTCGGACAGCGGCTGAGCGCGCACGTCACGAAAGGTGACTGCATGCCCTGCGGCGGCTAGCGCCTTAAGCGCCTTCTTGCAGGTGTCACAGGTGGAAATGCCGTAAAGGATCATCGGACTGTCCGCGGTTAATGTGCTGCTACCATCACCAACCGCACCCGTTCGTCAACCCATGATCGCGCGGGTGATGGCCAGACCACCCCAAGCGCACACGGCGGTGACAATCGTACCCCAGGTCAGATCTGTGGCGACCAACTGCCAGCTCCAGTCCCGCATGATGGCATAGCTGGTGAATTCATAGGTGCCATAGGCCATGGCTCCGATGATCATGGACGGCACAATGACCGGACTGTCCGTGCGCAGCGCAGGGACGCTGACCAAATACAAAAGTCCCGCGATATAAGCCGCATAGAACAGCGCCGCAGGGCCAAGTCGCATCGGGTCTGCCAGCAGCGGGCCGATGTGGCGGGTGAACAGCGGCTTCATCACGAATGTCAGCATGACCGCATCAAGGATCAGAAAAATAGCGAGGGTTGAAACGTAGAGGATGGTGATTTGCATGTGATAACTCCGTTTCGAACGATGGTAGCGCGATTAGCCGCGCTGTCCATGCTGAGGCGCGCTGGCGCAGCCAAAAGGGAAGGGCCGGTTGCTCCATCATGCCGTGGGCTGCGTGGAGGAAGGTGTGGCCAACATCACCTCTGTTCCACCCCACCTGAGCGCGGTTCAGATTGAGGTACGCGCCCATCATCGTTGCGCGGTGTGTTTTTTGTCATCAACGCAGTGCCCCCCGTGACCGCATCGGTATGGGCGGCACTTTTGGAGATACTGTTGATCATCTCGCAAGGGACGCGGGTTACAGCGCGTTGTCCCGCGCGCGCCCGGGCAATTCTTCGGGGTTCAGGGTTGCGACCGGCACGTCATCTGTGTTGCATGGCACGGTCACACATCGGCCGTATTGCGCCAGAGCCGAAGTTTGCTGGGCACACCGGCTGCTGACAGGCGATCCTTTGGAGGATGGGCAACATGACCCATGATTTTCTTCTTGCCCTGATCGGATTTGCCTTTGTCACTTCGGTCACACCGGGGCCGAACAACATGATGCTGCTGGCCTCGGGCGTAAACTTTGGCCTGCGCCGGACGCTGCCGCATATGCTTGGGATCTCGCTTGGCCATTCACTGATGGTGTTTCTGGTCGGTTTGGGGCTGGCCGGAGTGATAGAAGGGTGGCCCCCTGCCAAGACTGTGCTCAAGGTTGTGTCGGTGGGGTATATGCTGTGGCTGGCGTGGAAAATCGCCCATTCCGCCGCGCCAAAGCCCGGCATGGCTGCGGCACGGCCGTTCAGTTTTCTGCAGGCAGCGGCGTTTCAATGGGTCAACCCCAAGGCGTGGGCGATGGCACTGGGCGCGATTTCGGCCTATGCGCCGGATCGATCGGTGTGGGGTGTGGCGGTGGTGGCGTTAGTCTTTGCTTGCGTCAACCTCCCCTCCGTCAGCCTGTGGGCTTGGGCTGGAGAGCAGCTTCGCGGCTGGCTGGCACGACCCGCGCGCTTGCGGATGTTCAATTGGACGATGGCAGGGTTGCTTGTGCTGTCGCTGGTTCCAGTGCTGGCAGCGTAGGATGGGCGGTTCCTGCGGCGTGCCGCAGGGTTCGCCCATCGTCCTTTCAAAATCACGATATCGCCCGCAGTCACTATGGTGCCGGCCTGCAAATCCGCCACTGTAAAGGCACCGGTACGCCACTGCGATCTTCGTCAAACCACAGCGGGCGGTCGGCTGTGCGAAAGACGATGCGAAAAACGCAACTTTGTCTGTAAGGGACTGTACGCCGTTGTAGCCGGTCGTCCCCAGCAACCCACCCCCAAACCAGTTCAAAATCTTGAACTTGCCATTGCCACGCCCGCCAGTCACAGGCACGCTTTAGCGTAGCCACAACCCCTCACGCTTCAGCGTGTTGCGGATCACCTGTTCGCGGTGCGGCAGGTTTTCGCGGTCAAACAGCGCGCGGGCTTTCTTGCCTTTGTTCTGGTAAACCAGTGTCTTGACTGGCGCGTGATCGCGCAGGATTCGGCGCAGCTCGCGTGTTTCAGTGATGGCTTCCAGCACCTCAACCACTCGGTCAGCCTCGCGGGCATACAACAGCGACAGGGTGCGATAGTGGCAGGTCACATCGCCGTCGAGCCCTGCCAACCCCGGACCGGGCCGCGCGCCGCCAAAGCTGTGGATCACCAGCGGCAGGGCGATCTGGTCCAGCCAAGGATTGATTTCTTGCAACAACAATTCGCGCGGGCGGTCATCGCGGATCGATTGCGCAATCGCCAGAAACTGCGCGCCAAACGCCTGCGGGCTTTTGTGGAAAAACCAGCCTGCATTGAAATAGAGATGCCGCTGCCAATAGTCATCGGGCTGCGACAGGTCCAGCGAACTGGCGTAATCCAGCCCAAAGCGGGTGTAAAGTGCGCGCCAGATTTGCGCATAGGTCGGGCCATATAGCTCAATCGTGGGCCAAGTCCCCTCGCGCCGCATGGACGCCGAGGGTTTGCTGAAATCCATCTGAAGGCTGGCAAGCGGCCCGGTGATCAGGGTGTCGGTGTCTAGAAACAGGAAAGGCTGGTCGGGCAGAGCCGCCAGTGCCTCGATCTTGTTACCGTAAGGGTAGGTGTGGCCGAACACCTTGCTGTCAAACGGCAAGATTGTGGCACCCAGTTCTTGCAGCGCCGCGTAGATCTCAGGGTCACCGATGCGCGGGTCGTGCAGCCAGAGCGGCCCTGGCTGTGGTTCAGCAACAAAGATTTTGCCTGCAAAATCGGGGTTGGTGTGCTTCAATGACGCGACAAGCACGATCGCCTCATAGGCAAGCCGTCCCGATTGGGCAACGGCCAAGATGTTGAAGGGTGAGGCGGCTTTGGCGGGCATGATCGTCCGTGTCAGGGTTTGCGCGACCATAACCGGGAAATCCGGGGCGAAAAGGGCAAAGGCGGGGGCGGGCATGATGTGGCGGGCATGTGTTGCGGCGGGGATGCTTTGGACGACCATGGCCACCGCGCAAGGATTTACGACGGCGGCAGAGGTGAAGCCCATTCTGGCCGCCACCAAAAAACGTCTGGATCGCAGTACGCGAATATGACGGAAACGATCTGGTCTATTTCACCCATCTGGAAAGCTGGCGCTGTGGTCTGCGCGAGGTGCGATTTTCAGTGAATTCGGGGGCAGCGGCCAAGGTTTGGCAGATGGAGCCGTGTTATGAGGGCGAGGCCAGCCCAAATGCGCTAAAACTGCCCGAGGGGCGGTTTCCCTATATCACCTTGCCGTTGCAATCGGTGCGGACAATATCAGTGGTCGTGGTGTTTGACGACGGCACCGAAGACCGCGCAGATTACGACCGCAAGGCGGTGATTATCCCTTAGATTGGGTCAGGCGATGCAGAATCGCCAGAGCCAGTCTGAACTTTTTGAATCTTTGCAGATCAGAAAGTAAAACCGCCGCACAGTTTTACCTGAGTTGCTTTGTGCCCCGTCATTGAACCGACCTTTTTTGTCTGCTCTGCGTGAACCGTGAAGCGCGCCGGGCACTGCCCGACCGCGCCCTCAGGCGGGCCTTCTGCAACGTCACGTGCAGAAATTCTGTGGAATGGGATGACAAGTCAATCCCGCAAAATCGCCGTTGCTTGCCCGCCCGGCTGGCCGGCATCGCCCTTTCGTCGCACAGCTTGATAGGCACACAGCAGACAAGGGCTGGTTCCGTGAAAGGGAATCCTGCGTTAAATCTTCGGCGTGAACCGCAAAGACAGGCAGGACATGCCGCCATCAAGTTTGGCACATTCGGAATTGCTGATTTCGCGGATATCATAACCCGCCTTTACCACCGCATCGCGGGTGCGCGCAAAGCCTGCGGGCATGATCACCACATCGTTGAAACGGATGGAATTGGCGCAGGCCTCCTCACCCTCCGCTGTGTGGATGACCTTGTAGCCCGCAAAACAGCCCGATGCCGCAAGGCGCGGGGTCGCGAGGATGGTGTCGGCATCCAGCAGCGAGCAATCGGTCTTGAAGTGCAACACACCGGGCGGGGTGAACACCTCGCGCACGGGTAGACCCCAATCGTCGGTCAGGCGGGCCAGATCAGCGATGCCTGCCGCGTTGGTGCGGGCAGAGCGACCGACAAGGATTTCGGTTTCCGTCACCAGAATATCGCCGCCCTCAATGAAGCTGCCATCCGCGTCGATATGGCGAATATCACCATATAGCTTGGCCAGATGCGGGGCCATTTCCGCAGCCTCACCCAGACGTGACGGCGCACCTGGGCGCATGATGATGGCACCCATCGGCAAGCAAAGAGCGGTATCTTCGACAAACACAGAATCCGGGTAGGCCTCTAATGCGGCCAATTCCACAACCGTGGCCCCGGTGGCGCGCAGAGTGGCCACATAATCTGCATGGTGCTGCGCCATCAGGGTAAGGTCCGGGCTTCCGATATCCACCGCGCGCAGGCCGGCGGTTATGGACGGTGCCGGGCGGCGGGTGATGGCGTGGGTGAAACGGTACGATGCGTCGGTCATGGGATATTCCGCTGAACACTTTTCCAGACTGTCGCAACATCGACGGCGGGTTGCAAGCCTCTGGAATTAGGGGGCGAAATTTGCCCACCACCCCGGCCCCGAGGGAAAAGGATGGTGGGCGACCCTGGAATCGAACCAGGCGTGGGTCGCCCCGGGAGAGTTACAGTCTCCTGCCGCACCTTGCAGCTCGTCGCCCTAATGGAGCCGGGGGATAGCCGAGCCTCACAGGGGCGTCAAGCGCATTTGGCAGAGTTTCAGCTTGCATCAGTGCCATGCGCCTGCGCATGGTCGCCGCCAATTCTGAACTCGTGCTGCAAGGAACACCGCGATGACCACAGGTGCCAAGAAACCCGACTGGGTGGTTGACAAGGAACGCAACCGCCGTGCCGAGGAAAAGGCGACCGTCTGGCTGTTCGGCCTGCATGCTGTACGTGATGCTCTGTTGAACCCCGCGCGTGAAAAGCTGCGGCTGGTTGTCACCAAGAACGCGCTTGACCGTCTTGAAGATGCAGTGGGTCTGTCGGGGATGACGCCTGAAATCGCTGACCCACGCCGGTTTGACGTGCCGATTGACGAAGGGTCCGTGCATCAGGGGGCGGCGCTGGAGGTTAAGGCGCTGAACTGGGGCAAGCTGGAGGAGGTCTGCATTTCAGGGACCGGTGCGCCATTGGTTGTGCTGCTGGACCGGGTGACAGACCCGCACAACGTGGGTGCTGTGCTGCGGTCGGCAGAAGTGTTCGGTGCGCGCGCAGTGATTGCTCCGCGCCACCATTCCGCGCCCGAAACCGGGGCTTTGGCAAAAACCGCCAGCGGGGCGCTGGAACGGCAACCCTATCTCAAGGTTGCGAACCTCGCCGATGCGATGGTCGAGTTGAAAGAGATGGGCTTTGTGCTGATTGGGTTGGACGGTGAGGCCACTGTCACGCTGGCCGAGGCGCTGGCACAAGCCGGCACCCGCGCCGTGGGGTTGGTGCTTGGGGCTGAAGGGCCCGGGTTGCGGGAACGCACAAAAGACACTTGCGATATCATCGCGCGGATTCCGTTCAGCGGGGCGTTTGGGTCACTGAACGTCTCAAACGCGGCGGCGGTGTCGCTTTACGCGGCCAGCCAACGCCAGACTTGATCACGATTTGGGGATGGGCGCTTTAACCCCGCCTTATCGTTTCTATGTGACATGTACGAGTCATGGGACCGGAACCCCCATCCTCGACTTTCACTGTCCCTCGTTCCGCGACTGGCGCCCGGCCTCTTGGCTCGGGCGCCTTTTTCTGATCGGATGATGATATGACTGACGACATGATACGCGATATCCTGACCAACAGCCGCAGCATTGCAGTGGTCGGCTGGTCCCCCAACCCCGACCGGCCCAGCCACCGGGTTGCGGCCTGTCTACATGCACACGGTTACCGGGTGATCCCGGTCAATCCGGGGCAGGCGGGCACGGTTGCGTTGGGCGAGGTGGTGCGCGCCACTTTGGCTGAGGTGGGACCAGTGGATATCGTCGATATTTTTCGGCGTTCCGACGCAGCCGGGGCTGTGGCGGATCAGGCCGTGGCCATTGGGGCGAAGGTTGTCTGGATGCAGTTGGGCGTTGTCGATCAGGCAGCTGCAGACCGGGCGATGGCGGCGGGTCTGCGGGTGGTGATGGACCGCTGCCCGGCAATAGAGATACCCCGGCTGGGGTTGTAGCGAAAATCTTCTGAAGGATTTTCGCAAACTTTTTAAAAGAAATCTTGGCCGATGGTGACGCCTTTACGCCATTGATAGCTGCGAGGTGCGGCTTTCGTGCGAGATAACGTGCAGGCACAACTGGCCTTGGCCTGGTGGGTGTCAGAACGGTACGTCATCCGCCTGATGCGCTGGCACCACCCAGCGCGCGACGATCTTTTTCAGCCCTGCCTGATCAAACTCGATATCCAGCTTGTCGCCTTCAATACTGACGATCTCACCATAGCCGAACTTCTGATGGAACACTCGTTCGCCGCGCACAAAGGCCGATATTGCTTGCGCATCAATTGTAACATGCCGCGCCTCACGCGGTTGGCTGAGCGGGCGCTGGGTCTGGGTTTGCAGACGCCGCCACCCCGGCGAGTTATAAACATCGGCCTTGGCCACGCGGTCATCCAGGCTGGACCCGAACCCAACCGATGCCGCCGCGCCATAGCCGCCGCCGTACAGGCCGGGGGGCGTCAGCACATCGACATGTGCAGGAGGCAGTTCGTCAATAAAGCGGCTGGGAAGCTGGCTTTGCCATTGCCCGTAAACCCGGCGGTTCGAGGCGAATGAAATCGTGCACAACTCCTCGGCCCGGGTGATGCCGACATAGGCGAGCCTGCGCTCCTCCTCCAATCCCTTCACGCCGCTTTCGTCCATGCTGCGTTGGCTGGGAAACAAGCCATCCTCCCATCCTGGCAAGAAGACCACCGGAAACTCCAACCCTTTGGCCGCGTGCAGGGTCATGATGGTGATTTTTTCCACCGCATCTTCGGTGTCATTTTCCATGATCAGGCTGACATGTTCGAGAAACCCTTGCAGGTTTTCGAATTGCTCCAACGCCTTGACCAGTTCCTTCAGGTTTTCCAACCGCCCCGGGCCCTCGGGCGTCTTGTCATTCTGCCACATCGCGGTGTAGCCGGATTCGTCCAAGATCACTTCGGCCAGTTCAATGTGACTGCCCGCCAACTGGACCGCTTGATGCCAGCGATCCACACCATCGACAAAGGCGCGCAACTGCCCGGCCCCCTTGCCGCCAATTGCGCCTTGCGACAGCAATTCGCGCGCGCCTACCAGCAAGGACACGCCACTGGATCGCGCAGCGCGCTGTATATCACCCTGCGCCTTGTCACCCAAGCCCCGCTTGGGCAGGTTCACCACTCGCTCAAATGCCAGATCATCATCGGGCGACACGGCCAGCCTGAAATACGCCATCGCATCGCGCACTTCCTGGCGTTCATAGAATCGCGGGCCGCCGATCACCCGGTAGGGCAGACCAATGGTCAAAAACCGGTCCTCGAACGCACGCATCTGGTGGCTGGCGCGCACGAGGATTGCCTGCTGATTCAGCGAAAAGGTGCCCACAGGCCGCCCGCGCTGCAAAGCCTCGACCTCCTCGCCGATCCAGCGAGCCTCTTCCTCGCCGTCCCAGTGACCGATCAGGCGGACCTTTTCGCCGTCCTGTTCTTCGGTCCACAGGGTCTTGCCCAAGCGACCCGCGTTGCCCGCGATGATGCCGGATGCGGCTGCCAGAATATGCGGGGTCGAGCGGTAGTTCTGCTCCAGCCGCACCACATGCGCGCCGGGGAAATCCTTTTCAAACCGCAGGATGTTGCCCACTTCGGCCCCGCGCCAGCCGTAGATCGACTGGTCGTCATCGCCCACGCAGCAGATATTGCGGTGCCCCTGTGCCAGCAGCCGCAGCCACAGATACTGGGCTACGTTGGTGTCCTGATATTCGTCCACCAGCAGATACTTGAACCAGCGCTGATACTGCCCCAACACGTCGGGGTGCTTCTGGAAGATCGTCACGCATTGCAGCATCATATCGCCGATATCTGTGGCATTCAATGACTGCAGGCGTTGCTGATACTGCTCATAAAGCTCGGTGCCGCGATTGTTGTAAGCCGATGCCTCGGACGACGGCACCCGGTCCGGAGTCATCGCGCGGTTTTTCCACGAATCGATTATGCTAGCCAACATACGGGCAGGCCAGCGTTTTTCGTCAATGTTCGCGGCAACGATAAGCTGCTTCAACAGGCGCAGCTGATCATCGGTGTCCAGAATGGTGAAGTTCGACTTCAGCCCCACCAATTCGGCATGGCGGCGCAAGATCTTGACGCTCAGCGAATGGAACGTGCCCATCCACGGCATGCCTTCGGCCACCTCGCCCAGCATCCGGCCCACCCTCAGCTTCATCTCGCGCGCGGCCTTGTTGGTGAAGGTGACCGACAAGATCTCATTTGGGCGGGCGCGGCCCATCTGCAACAAGTGCACAATGCGGGCTGTCAGCGCCTTGGTCTTGCCGGTGCCGGCGCCTGCCAGCATCAGTACCGGGCCATCCAGCGCCTCAACCCCGGCGCGTTGGGCTGGGTTCAGATCATCCAGATAGGCACCGTGCCGTGCGGCGACCGCACGTTGGCTCAGCGGGATCGCCGCCGCCTCAAAAGCATCCTGATCATCCCACTGGCTCATAGCACAGCATTCTAGCGCGCGCTTTTGGGAATTTAAAGAACTGTTCTGGTATTGTTCGCAATATTTCTGACCCAGCCGCCGCGTGCGTGATTTGCCCAAAATCTTTGCACTGGCAAATCTTTGCCTGAATATTTCGCAAAACTTTGCATTTGGACGGCAGTCAGACTTGCGCTGCACCGCAGCGCCCCTAAGGTGAGGCGGTCCGCGAGATCACTCAGAGGTGAAACGTGCCCGAATTCAAGAAAATCCTGATCGCCAACCGGGGCGAGATTGCCATCCGCGTGATGCGCGCTGCCAATGAGATGGGCAAGAAAACCGTCGCGGTGTTTGCCGAGGAGGACAAGCTTTCCCTCCACCGCTTCAAGGCAGATGAGGCTTACCGGATCGGTGAAGGCCTGTCGCCAGTGGGTGCGTATCTTTCGATCCCTGAAATCATCCGAGTCGCCAAGATGGCGGGGGCGGATGCGATTCACCCGGGGTACGGGCTTTTGTCGGAAAACCCTGATTTCGTTGATGCGTGCGAGGGTGCGGGGATTACGTTCATCGGGCCTACCGCCGAGACGATGCGCGCCCTGGGTGACAAGGCATCGGCTCGCCGGGTGGCGATGGCGGCGGGGGTTCCGGTCATTCCTGCGACGGAAGTGTTGGGCGACGATATGGCCCTGATCAAGAAACAGGCGGCCGAGGTAGGCTATCCCTTGATGCTGAAGGCGTCATGGGGCGGCGGCGGACGGGGCATGCGCCCGATTCTGTCGGAAGACGAGTTGGAAATGAAGGTCCGCGAAGGCCGGCGTGAGGCCGAGGCCGCGTTTGGCAATGGCGAGGGGTATCTTGAAAAGATGATCCTGCGCGCCCGCCACGTCGAGGTGCAGATCCTTGGCGACAAGCACGGCAATATCTACCACCTGTGGGAACGCGATTGCACCGTGCAGCGCCGCAACCAGAAGGTGGTGGAACGCGCGCCAGCCCCCTATTTGACGGCCGAACAGCGGGCAGAGGTGTGCGAGCTTGGCCGCCGCATTTGCGCCCATGTGGGGTATGAATGCGCAGGAACGGTCGAGTTCTTGATGGACATGGACAGCCAGCAGTTCTTCTTCATCGAGGTGAATCCCCGGGTTCAGGTCGAACATACCGTGACCGAGCAGATCACCGGGATCGACATCGTTCAGGCGCAGATCCTGATCGAGGAAGGCAAGACTTTGGCCGAGGCCACGGGGGTTGCGAGGCAGGAAGACATCCCGCTGAACGGCCACGCAGTGCAGTGCCGGGTGACCACTGAAGACCCGCTGAACAACTTTATCCCCGATTATGGCCGCCTGACCGCCTACCGTTCCGCCACCGGCAACGGCATCCGGCTCGATGGCGGCACCGCGTATGCAGGGGGCGTGATCACCCGGTATTACGACAGCCTGCTGGTCAAGGTCACGGCGCACGCCCAGACGCCGGAAAAAGCCATCGCGCGGATGGACCGCGCGCTGCGCGAATTCCGTATCCGGGGCGTTTCGACGAACATCGAGTTTGTAATCAACCTGCTCAAGCACCCGACCTTTCTTGATGACACCTATACCACCAAGTTCATCGACACCACGCCAGAGCTGTTCCAGTTCAAGACGCGTCGTGACCGCGCGACGAAAATTCTGACCTATATCGCGGACATTACTGTCAACGGGCACCCGGAAACTGCGGGCCGCCCAAAACCTGCCGCCGAGGTAAAAACTCCGAAAGCGCCGCCTTTGATGGGCGAGCCGTCGATGGGCACTCGCAATCTGTTGGAGCAAAAAGGCCCGCAGGCCGTGGCAGACTGGATGCGCGCACAGACCAAAGTGCTGATTACCGACACCACCATGCGCGACGGGCACCAGTCCTTGCTGGCGACCCGCATGCGGTCGATCGACATGATCCGCGTTGCCCCCACCTATGCCGCCAACATGCCGGGGCTGTTTTCGGTGGAATGTTGGGGCGGTGCGACGTTCGATGTGGCCTACCGGTTCTTGCAGGAATGTCCGTGGCAGCGCCTGCGCGATCTGCGCGCCGCAATGCCGAATGTGATGACACAGATGCTGTTGCGCGGGTCAAACGGCGTCGGCTACACCAACTATCCCGACAACGTGGTTCAGGCTTTTGTCAAGCAGGCCGCGCTGACCGGGGTCGATGTTTTCCGGGTTTTTGACAGCCTCAACTGGGTGGAAAACATGCGCGTCGCGATGGACGCGGTGGTAGAGGCCGGCAAGGTCTGCGAAGGCGCTGTCTGCTATACCGGCGATCTGCTGGATCCGGCCCGGTCGAAGTACGATCTGAAATATTACATCAGTCGCGGGTTGGAGCTGAGGGCGGCTGGCGCGCATGTCCTTGGCCTTAAGGATATGGCGGGCCTGCTGAAACCGTCGGCTGCCAAGGTGCTGGTCAAGGCGCTGAAGCAAGAGGTGGGCCTGCCGATCCATTTCCACACACATGACACTTCGGGGTCTGCCGCCGCCACGATCCTTGCGGCGTGCGATGCGGGCGTGGACGCAGTGGATGCGGCGATGGACGCGTTTTCGGGTGGCACCTCGCAGCCCTGCCTTGGGTCCATTGTCGAAGCGCTGCGCCACACCGAACGCGACACCGGACTTGATATTGCCGCCATCCGCCAGCTCTCCAACTATTGGGAACAGGTGCGCAATCAATATGCGGCGTTTGAATCCGGTCTGCCTGCGCCTGCGTCCGAGGTGTACCTGCACGAGATGCCGGGGGGCCAGTTTACCAACCTCAAGGCCCAAGCGCGGTCTCTGGGGCTTGAGGAACGCTGGCACGAGGTTGCACAGGCTTACGCCGACGCTAACCAGATGTTCGGTGATATCGTCAAAGTGACACCAAGCTCCAAAGTCGTGGGGGACATGGCGCTGATGATGGTGGCCCAAGGGTTGACGCGCGCGCAGGTGGAGGACCCCGCCGTCGATGTAGCCTTCCCCGACTCTGTGGTTGACATGCTGCACGGAAACCTTGGTCAGCCGTATGGTGGCTGGCCTGAGGGGATACAAGCCAAAGTGCTTAAAGGGGTGCCCCCCCTGACAACCCGCCCCGGTGCCGATATGCCCCCGGTCGACCTTGAGGCTGTACGCCACAAGCTGGAGGCCGATCTGGGCGTGGGGAAAGAAGAAGCCGACGGCGAGACGCTGGATGATGAGGATCTGAATGGATACCTGATGTATCCCAAGGTCTTTCTCGATTACCGCACCCGCCACCGTCTGTATGGCCCGGTCCGTGCCCTGCCAACTAAGACCTTCTTTTATGGGATGGATTCGGGTGAAGAGATCACCACCGAAATCGACCCCGGCAAACAGCTTGAAATCCGTCTGCAAGCTGTGGGGGAATCGTCTGACGATGGCGATGTGAAGGTGTTTTTCGAACTCAACGGCCAGCCCCGGGTGATCCGGGTGCCCAACCGTGCGATCAAGGCCAAAACGGCTGCCCGGCCAAAGGCGGCAGAGGGCAACCCCGCCCACGTCGGCGCGCCAATGCCCGGCTCTATCGCGTCCATCGCGGTGACGGTCGGCCAGAAGGTCAAAGCAGGTGATCTTTTGCTGACGATTGAGGCGATGAAGATGGAAACCGGGCTGCACGCCGACCGCTCTGCGGTGGTCAAGGCGCTGTATGTGCATGCCGGTGCCCAGATTGACGCCAAGGATCTGCTGGTGGAGCTGGAATGATGCTGGTGATTACTGGGCTGTATGCGGCGTGTCTGACAGCGCTCTACCTGCTGCTGACTGCGCGGGTTGTGATGTATCGCGGTGCTGCGAACATCGCGATCGGCACCGGCAATGACAAAGTAATGGAGGCCCGGGTGCGGGCGCACGGAAATTTTGCTGAATTCGCCCCGCTTGGTCTGATCTTGCTGGCGATAGCTGAAGCGCAAGGCAGCGGTGCGGTGTGGCTGCATCTGTGTGGCGGATTGCTGTTGGCGGGACGGGTGCTGCACGGCGTGAATTTCAGCTATGGCCTGAAACAGATGCCGCTGCGCGTGGGGGGCATGATCCTGACGATCACTTCACTGGTCCTTGGGGCCATCCTCGCGCTGCCTTTGTAAGGCATGACACGAAATCTTTGCGCCAAGCCACGTTTCCCTCTTGCAACCCTGGCCTGCTGTTTATAGATCACCGCCAGTCTGATCGGTGCGGGCGTAGCTCAGGGGTAGAGCATAACCTTGCCAAGGTTAGGGTCGAGAGTTCGAATCTCTTCGCCCGCTCCAACCAGACAAAAGCAAGCGGCCGCCCTTCGGGGCGGCCGTTGCCTTTTTGGGGTCCCGCAGGACATCTGCCAAATCCATGACATCTGCAATAAATCGCTGCCAAAATCCACTTGCGCCCCGCCCCCCCTGTCGCTAAACCCCGCAGTACGGAGTGCGGGCGTAGCTCAGGGGTAGAGCATAACCTTGCCAAGGTTAGGGTCGAGAGTTCGAATCTCTTCGCCCGCTCCAGTAAAATCAAAGCGCCGCGCCAGACATGGGGCGGCGCTTTGATTTTGGGACCGACGCGGTAGATGTGCCTGATGGCGGGTTCATTTCTGTGGGTAACAAATATCACGCCAACTGTGCCCCTTAGTCTGCCATCATCAGGCCTTCGCCTGTCGGCAAACCACCGCTTGTCACCCTGCAATCTCTCTGTGCCTTGGATGAACGGCGCGGTAGAATTTCCTCTACTTTTACAGGAGCCGTCAATGCCCGCCGGAACCTTCGTGACAAGAGCGTGCCTTGCCCTGGCTCTTTGCCTGCCCGGTGCCGCACAAGCCCATCCGCATGTGTTCATCGATACTGGTATTGAGGTGATTTTTGACGATCAGGGCCGGGCGACGGCGGTGCGCATCACCTGGGCCTATGATGATCTTTATTCGCTGTCGATCATCGGTGACAGGGGGCTGGACCCCGATTGGGATGGAGCTTTGACAGAGGCTGAGACCAAGGCCTTGTCGGGGTTCGACATGAACTGGGACGCGGGCTTTGCGGGCGATACCCATGCGCTGATGGGGGATAAGGAGCTTGCGCTGTCGCGGCCGGTGGAATGGACGGCGGGCTATGCGGACCAGAAAATCACCTCGACCCATCTGCGGCGGTTTGAAACCCCGGTTGTGGTGGGGGACATGCCTTTGGTGGTGCAGGTCTATGACCCGGGGTTTTACACGGCTTATACCATCGTCACCGACCCGGTTCTGACGGGGCGTTCGGGGTGCACCGCGCAAGTCTTTACCCCCGATCTGGACGCGGCTGCCGAAGAACTGAAAGCATCAATGGCTGAATATTCCGCGTCTCAAGATCTGGAGGCGGACTTTCCCGCCATCGGCAAATCCTATTCCGAGGAGGTACAGGTCACATGCAGCGCGCCTTGATGCCGGCTGGACTGGCTGTGGCGGGGGTGCTGGCAGTTGTGTGGCTGCTTGGTGGCTTTAGCCTGATGCAGCACTGGGTGGCCGGGCTGCAACGCGATGCACAAGAGGCTATGGCAGCGGCAGTGCGGGCTTTGCGCGGCGGACAGTCGGGGGCGGCGTGGTGGCTGCTCGTGCTGGCTTTTGGCTACGGCGTGGCCCACGCGGCGGGCCCGGGGCATGGGAAGGTGCTGATCGGCAGCTACGGTGTGGCGGCGCGGGTGTCCCTGCTGCCCTTGGCTGCGATTGCGATTGCTTCTTCCTTGGTGCAGGCGGCGGTGGCGGTGGGGCTGGTGTATGCGACGGTTGCCGTGCTGGGCTGGACCCGCGACCGGGTTCTGGGGGCGGCACAAGATGTGATGGCCCCGCTGGGACATGTGCTGATCGCAGGTCTAGGGATGTGGCTGCTGTGGCGCGGAGTCGCGGGCTTGCGGCGGCAGGTGGCGCGAGACGGTCAGGCGGCGCATCACCACGTCACCTCTGTCACCGGCCATAGCCACGTCGCCAATGCGCAGACCGATCACGCCCACGCAGGGCATGCTCCGCATGGCCATCCTCACCATAACCACGCACACCCCCATGATCCCTCTGCGCCGCTGCACCCTGAACACCATGTTCACGATGAAACCTGCAGTCACCCCCATGGCCCCACGCTGGACCAGATCAGCGCCCTCACCAACTGGCGCGATGTCCTGGCCCTGATCGCAGGTATTGCGATACGGCCCTGTTCTGGAGCGCTGTTCTTGTTGATCCTGACATGGCAGCTTGGCATTGGCGCGGCTGGCGTTGTAGGGGCCTTTGCGATGGGGCTTGGCACAGCCGTCGTGACAGTTGCCATGGCAGGGCTTGCCGTCTGGGCGCGGGAAGGCGCCTTTGCCACCCTGTCCGGCACCCGCATCGCCCGGGCCGTGCCGGTGCTCGAAATGCTGGCGGGGGCGGTGATCGTGATTGTGGCGGTCAGCCTGTTTGGGGTTGCGGGCTAAGCACCGGGTGGCAGAGAAAGGGGTAATCTTTTGACATCTCGACCACTTTGAAGAAATTTCAGCAAGGCTTTTGAAGGTTCCGCAGGACGGCGTGCAGAGTGTGCTTTTCGACGGCACCAAGACCGGTTCTGCGCCTGCTCCTCTTGCCCATTTTGTATGCGGCAGATACGTCACTGCGCATGACTGACCGCATGACATATCCTGAACACGCCCGCGCCACGCTGGTGCTGGGCCTTCCCCTGATCGGGTCGCATCTGGCGATGATGGCGTTGCATGTTTGCGACACCGTCATGCTGGGCTGGTACGGCGTGACGGAACTTGCCGCCGTGGTGCTGGGGGCATCGACGTTTTTTATCATTTATGTGCTGGGGTCTGGCTTCGCCAAGGCTGTAATGCCGATGGTAGCCGCCGCCTTGGGCCGGGGCGATGAAGCACAGGTCAGGCGCGACACCCGCATGGGGTTGTGGCTGTCGATCGGGTTCGGGGTGATCTGCTATCCGCTGTTCTGGTGGTCCGGGCCGATCTTGCTGGCCTTGGGACAAAACCCCGAGGTGTCGCAACTCGCGCAAAACTTCCTGCGCATAGCCGGGGTGGGCATGGTGCCTGCCTTGGCGGTGACGGTGTTGCAAAGCTATCTCGCGGCGCTTGGGCGTACGCAGGTGGTGCTGTGGGTGACCTTGGCCGCACTGTTGATGAACATATGCGTCAACTATGCGCTGATCTTCGGCAACTGGGGCGCGCCGGAACTGGGGGTGCGCGGATCGGCGATTGCGACGCTTGTAACCCAGATCATGACGTTGATCGTGCTGTCGGCCTATGCCGGCTGGTTGCCCGCGCTGCGCCGCTATCACCTGTTCCAACGTTTCTGGCGCGCGGATTGGCACGCAATGGCACAAGTGTCGCGGCTGGGCTGGCCGATTGGGCTGACCGGGCTTGCCGAGGGTGGTTTGTTCAACGCCTCTGCCTTGATGATGGGCTGGGTGGGCACGGTGCAATTGGCCGCACACGGGATTGCACTTGAAGCCGCCGCGCTGGCCTTCATGGTGCATGTCGGCCTGTCGAGTGCCGCGACCATTCGCACCGCCCGGTTTGAAGGTGAGGCGCGCGTCCAGGCGATGCGCGACGGGGCAGTGGTGGCGATTGTTTTGTCTTTTGCGGTCGGTGTGGCGGTCGTGGCGCTGTTTCTGGCGCTGCCAGAGGCGATCATCAAACTGTTCCTCGACATGGCCAAGCCTGAAAGCGCCGCGATTGTGGGCTACGGCGTGACGTTGCTGGCGCTTGCGGCGCTGTTCCAGATGGCGGACGCGATGCAGGTGATGGCTCTTGGCCTGCTGAGGGGCATCCGCGACACCCGGGTGCCGATGATATTGGCTGCGATCAGCTACTGGGTGATTGGGGTGCCTGCCAGCTATGTGCTGGCGTTTCCGCTTGGCTATGGGGCGGTCGGGCTGTGGTTGGGGCTGGTGGTCGGGCTGTCCTGCGCGGCCGCGAGTCTGATGTGGCGGTTCTGGGCCCGAGCCCCCAAGGTTGGTTTGCTGGGCTGATCGCCGGGGGTTTCGCATCCCGCCAGGCATTTACGCGCAAATGCGTGTGCCCTGTCGCAGAGTTGCGCACAGTGCATGCAAATTTTAGCCAAATTTTTAGCAATCAGACGGCTGTTGGATAAAGCCGACCTATCACCCATCTTTGCAGTGCAAACCCCGTGATGGCAAAGGGCATGGCAAGCTGGTTTTCGATCAGCCACGTCGCCAAGCCACCTATGCACAACCC
The DNA here is from genome assembly GCA_031398405.1 of Rhodobacterales bacterium. GTDB lineage: Bacteria > Pseudomonadota > Alphaproteobacteria > Rhodobacterales > Rhodobacteraceae > JANNNF01. The sequence continues at coordinate 20,430 of JANNNF010000213.1, forward strand.
CAAGCCAAGAGCAGGCAACCAGCCGTACCAGCCGCGCTGCAGCAGAAGCCCGATCACTGGCAATGTCACCAGGAACCCCGGCCCGCTCAGCAGGGGGGACACAACTGCTATCGTGGCCAGCAGCCACAAGGATGTGGCTTGTGATCCCATATCTGCGGTTCCCAGCAGGTGCATTACCCCAATCACCGCCCCCCCCAGAACTGACGGGAACAGGCAGCCAAACAGCGCCGAGGTGATCACTCCTCGCCATCCGGCAAGGGCAAGACCGCTTGGGGTAGAGCTGAGTAGGGGCATTATGTGCAAACTTTCGGTCAGTCATCAGGGTAAGAGCCAATGCCCCGTTTGTCTTAGATGACAGCCCATCGGGCGAGCCTGTCAACGATATGATGTTGCGCGGCGACCTGTCCGATCTGCGTTGGCCCGAATGTTCAGTCAGTCCCTGTTCCGGGGCAGGTCGACTGCGATGGTTTGCAGACGCTGCCCCCCAAACAAAAGCCGGGGCGCGATTGTTTCCCCCTCCGCCGCGTAGACTTCGGGGAAGCTGTCCCGGAAGTTGGTCAGAAATGTACCGCGGAAGCCGGTTTCATCCGGGTTGGACCATACGGATAGCCCGTCGCAGGCCGGCAGCAGGGGCAGGGCGCGCTGGCCCCTGGCCCGTTGCAGACGGACGTTTAGCGACGCCTTGGTCAAGCTGGGGTCTGTCGTGCGCAACTGATGCAGGACCCAAGCGTCGGCCTGTGCATCCTGCCCGATAATCGCCGCAACAATCACGGAATAGGCCGAAGTTTTGGTTCATCTGAAACCGCGCGGTGCCTGCAGCACGATCCGGGACTGACAGTTTGGCCCCATCCCCGTCCATCAGCCGCTGCCACAGTTGGCGCTTTGGGGCAGGGCGGGGGCGCATCACGCCGCCATCGACTGACCCTCTATCAGCAGGGCGCGAAACGCGGCCCCAAGGCCGGGCAGAGCGTTGCCCGGACCCGCTGGATGAAGCCCCATCAGGCGGCAGAGCCCCCCACGGTCAGCCCGCCGATCATCAGCGTCGGTTGGCCCACCCCGACCGGCACCCATTGCCCGGCCTTGCCGCAATTGCCGATGCCGGGGTCGAGCGCCAGATCGTTGCCAATCGCGCGAATGGCTTTCAAGGCCGTGGCCCCGTCGCCGATCAGGGTAGCGCCTTTGACCGCCTGACCGATCTTGCCGTTTTGCACCCGGTAGGCCTCGGTGCAGGAAAACACGAATTTGCCGTTCGTGATATCGACCTGACCGCCGCCAAAGCCTACTGCATAGATGCCATCCTTCAGGTCTGCCAAAATATCACCCGGATCGTCCGTGCCTGCCAGCATGTAGGTATTGGTCATCCGCGGCATCGGGATATGGGCATAACTTTCGCGCCGTCCGTTGCCGGTGGGGGCCACGCCCATCAAGCGGGCATTCTGACGATCCTGCATGTAGCCGACCAGAATACCGTCCTCGATCAGCACGTTACGGCCTGACCTCATCCCTTCGTCGTCGATGCTGATCGATCCGCGTCGATCCGGCAGGGTGCCGTCATCCAGCACGGTGACGCCGGGGGCTGCGATTCGCTGACCCATCAGGCCTGCAAAGGCCGAGGTTTCCTTACGGTTGAAATCGCCCTCTAACCCGTGGCCAATCGCTTCGTGCAGCAAGATGCCGGGCCACCCCGGGCCAAGCACCACGTCCATCACGCCCGCAGGGGCGGCAACAGCGCCAAGGTTGACGATGGCAATCCGCAGCGCCTCACGCACCATCGGCTGCCATGTGTCGGCCAGCATCAGGCGGGCAAGGCCGTGGCGACCGCCACCCCCGGTGCCGCCCTGTTCCCGGCGACCATCCTGTTCGACGATCACCGACACGTTGATCCGCGCCATCGGGCGGATGTCAGACAGGCGGATACCTTCGGGGCGCAGAATCTCAACCTCTTGCAGGCCCGCGCTGATGGTGGCGGACACCTGAATGACACGGGGGTCAAGTGCGCGGGCGAAGGCGTCAATCTCACGCAGCATTTCAATTTTCACCGCAAATGTTGCATCGGCCATCGGGTCGGCGTCCGAATAAAGGCGCGCATTGGTGCCTTGCGGGGCATCGGCCAGAATACCGCCGCCTGACCCAACCGCCAGCCGGGCAGTTTCAGACGCGCGGCGCAGCGCTTTTTCCGACAATTCGGTGGAATGGGCATAACCCGCCACCTCACCTTTCACCGCGCGCAGGCCAAAGCCTTCGGAGGCATCGTAGCTTGCGTTTTTGATGCGGCCATCGTCCAGCACAATCGCCTCGGATCGCTTGCGTTCCAGAAACAACTCACCGTCCTCGGCTCCGGCGGTGGCATCGCGCAGGATTTGCAGGGCAACGGCTTCATCCAGATGCGTGTCAAACGGACGGAACGGGGCATCGGTCATCTGGAAAATCCTTGAATTGGGCGGTGGGGCGCTGCTTTGTCGCAACGGTTTTGCTTGTCGCGCTGCCCCTAATATGGTTTCAACGGCTGCGATAACAACGGGATTCTGCCAAGGTTGGTCAGACCCCGCAAGCGGCAGACAAGCCGCGCCTTCGATACGGGAATATGACATGCGCCTTCACAGCCAAGCCACGGGTTTTGCCGCAGCCACCACAGCCATGCTGATGTCAGGGGCCGCGTTCGCGCAGCAGGCTCTTGAAATCGTGGGGCAACCCATTGATAAACTGATGGGATTTCAACCGCCCGTCACCGAAATGGCCCGCGATCTGCAATGGCTGGATCACGCGCTGCTGATCCTGATCACGGTGATTTCGGTGTTCGTAACCGCATTGCTGGTGGTTGTTGCCGTCCGCTATAACGCGCGCCGCAACCCCAAGCCTGCAACCTTCACCCACAACTCGCCGCTTGAAGTGGCATGGACCTTGATCCCCACCGTCATTTTGGTGGTTCTGGGGGCGTTTTCGCTGCCGATCTTGTGGAAATCGCAAGAAATTCCGGTGGCCGACATCACTATCAAGGCGACGGGATATCAGTGGTACTGGGGCTATGAATATGTTGGCGAAGATGTGGCGTTTGACAGCTACATGATTGGGTCACCTGCCACAGGCGGCGATAACATGATGACGCCGGAAGTGGAAAAGCAACTGGTCGAGTCAGGCTATGCCAAGGAACAGTTCTTGCTGGCGACCGATACGGCCATCGTCATTCCGGTTGGCAAGACGATTGTATTTCAGGTGACGGGCGCGGATGTGATCCATGCGTGGAAAATTCCGGCCTTTGGCGTGATGCAAGACGGCGTCCCGGGCCGATTGGCGCATCTGTGGTTCAAGGCTGAACGCGAGGGGATTTACTTCGGTCAGTGCTCGGAACTGTGCGGGCTGAACCATGCCTACATGCCGATTACGGTCAAGGTTGTGTCGGAAGAAACCTATGCCAAGTGGTTGGTTGCGGCCAAAGCGGGCGATGTCCTGCTGGCTCACAACGCTGCGACCAAGCAAATTGCTGTCGCTGCCAACAACTGATCGGGCGGCCATAAGCCACGGGTAGGGCCGCGTTTCCGCGGCCCTGACCCCAAGCGGAAGACAGGACAAAATGACCGATATCGCTGCGTATGAACAATCGGCTGCGGGCAGGCCCGTCGAGGCCAGCTTTGGCGATTACGTGCAGTTACTCAAACCGCGCGTGATGTCGCTGGTGGTGTTCACGGCGCTGGTTGGCCTGCTGGTGGCCCCCGGGTCGATGCACCCAGTTGAGGCATTTGCGGCGATCTTGTTCATTGCTCTTGGGGCAGGGGCCTCGGGCGCGCTGAACATGTGGTGGGACGCCGATATCGACGCGGTGATGAAGCGCACCATGGGCCGCCCGGTGCCATCTGGTAAAGTGCAACCCGGTGAGGCTTTGGGCATCGGCATGGCGCTGTCCGGCATCTCGGTCGTCATGCTGGGCCTATCGGCGAATATTGCGGCGGCGGCCTTGCTGGCCTTCACCATCTTCTTCTACGTCGTCGTCTATTCGGTCTGGCTCAAACGCCTGACGCCGCAAAACATAGTGATCGGTGGGGCGGCGGGTGCTTTCCCCCCGATGGTCGGCTGGGTTTGTGCGACGGGCACTGTCTCGATTGAGGCCGTGTTGATGTTTGCGCTGATCTTCATGTGGACGCCGCCACATTTCTGGGCCTTGGCGTTGTTCATGAAGGAAGATTACCACAAGGCGGGCGTGCCGATGCTGACAGTGACGCATGGCCGTAAATCGACGCGGACGCATATTCTTGTCTACACCGTGCTGCTGGTCCCGGTTGCTATCTGGGCCGCGCTTACGTCAATCGGCGGGCCGGTTATTTTGGCTGTGACGGTTGCGTTGAATGCGTGGTTTGTCTGGGGCGCGGTGAACATCTGGCGGCGCGACGAGGCGATAGCAGGGGCTGATAAGTACGCGGTCGAAAAGGCATTCTTCCGCTTTTCG
>JANNNF010000373.1:0-1884 GCA_031398405.1 Rhodobacterales bacterium
GGATGACAGCATCCATGATTTTGCCCGCTCGTCGCTGAACTATGGCTTGCTCAAGGGCTGGCCGGTCTATCTGTCCACCAAGAACACAATTTTGAAGGCTTATGACGGGCGCTTCAAGGACATCTTCCAAAAGGTCTACGAAGAGGAATTTGCCGATGCGTTCAAGAAGGCCGGCATCCATTACGAACACCGCCTGATCGACGACATGGTGGCAAGTGCGATGAAATGGTCGGGCGTCTATGTCGGGGCTTGCAAGAACTATGACGGCGATGTGCAGTCCGACACAGTGGCGCAAGGGTTTGGCTCGCTTGGCCTGATGACAAGCGTTCTGATGACCCCCGATGGCAAGACGGTCGAGGCCGAGGCCGCGCATGGCACCGTAACACGCCACTACCGCGAACATCAGAAGGGCAAGGCGACCAGCACCAACTCGGTTGCCTCGATCTACGCGTGGAGCGGCGGTTTGAAGCACCGCGCCAAGCTGGATGGCAACGACGCGCTGATGCGCTTTGCCACCACGCTGGAAAAAGTAACGGTGGATGCTGTCGAAGACGGTTTCATGACCAAGGATCTGGCATTGCTGGTCGGCCCTGATCAGAAATGGCTGACCACAATGGGCTACCTTGAAAAGGTGGATGAATATCTGAACAAGGCTCTCGCCGGCTGACGTAGGATGGGCAATTTGCCCATCTTCCTGACATCATTTCTAGGATGGGCAGCATTGCCCATCCTACGGGGCGTAAAAGTTGCCTGTCCGAATGTCACATTCCCTGATTGAGGATACCCAAGGCATCGCCTTTGGTGTCTGCATGGCCGCTGTCGGCATGAACATTCTGACCTATATGGGGTTTGTCGCGGGGCAGACAACCGGCGTTGCCGCCCTGATCAGTTATGCCACCGGTTGGTCCTTCCCCGCCGTCTACTTTGCGATAAGCCTCCCATTTCTGTGGTTCGGCTACCGTCGCATGGGGCCTCGGTTCGCGTTCAAGACCTTTATCTCGGTGGCCGCCCTGTCGGTGGCCACCGCCGTGCTGCCGAGGTGGCTGACCTTTGCCCATATCTCGCCCGCCCTCGCCGCAGTTCTGTTTGGCATCTTATTTGGCATCGCGGCCTTGGCCGTGGTGCGCCATGGCGGCAGCTTTGGCGGGATTTCCATTCTGTGGCTGCTGCTGCAGGACCGCACCGGGTTTCAGGCAGGCTACGCGCAACTGATCTTTGATGTGGGCCTGTTTGCGCTGTCGGCGCTGTTCATTGATCCGGTCATCCTCGGCTGGTCCTTCCTTGGCGCTGTCACCTTCAACCTGTTTCTGGCGATCAATCACCGGCGCGACCGCTACATCGCGACCTGAAAAGCAGGATTGCCCTGCGCTGCCATCGCAATGCCGGGCCGGTTCTTGGTGTGATCGCCGTCGAAAAATGTCGATGTTTACTTGCACCATGCCGCTTGCCAGCGTGTAGCTGCCGCTGAATAGACTGAGGCGGCGGTTATCAACGCTTTGGTGAAGCGGGGCCGGTGCAATCTTAGTGGTTGGACGGGTCACAGACACCTGTGTCACGCTTCGCGTGACAACCAAGGGCGGCGTGACGCCTGGCGTGTTCGGTGTCCCACGGAAGGACCGCGAACGCCAAGGCCTACCCTTGCAAGGATGCCGCCGCCAACCGACGCCCCGGCGCGGCCTCCGGAATCGTGGCCAATTGCAACTCCGCCCAACCTACCAAGGCCAATATATATTTCAGAGCGCCACTGCCGCCCCAAAGCCGAGCGTCAGTAAAACGGCGAAGGCTGAGGTAGATTCCCACCGAAGATGGCGGCACTTTATTGGGACCGTATTTTTAATGAGATGGTCATGCATGTGTCCTGACTTGCTTATTGGGCCCAAAGGC
>JANNNF010000406.1:0-5376 GCA_031398405.1 Rhodobacterales bacterium
GGCATGGTCGATCCTTGTGCCCTTAAGCTGCGGATAAACTTCAAGCATCGGTTTTGAAACGGTTTTGATGATGTCGGGAAAGCGGTAGCTATAACTTTCACCCCCCCCGAACAGCAGTCGATTGTCATCCGACAGTCGCCAGTAATTGACGACAAACTTGGTGTCGGCCACCGCCACGGGTTGCGACAGGATATCTTTCGCACGATCCCCCAAGGGTTCAGTCGCCAGAATGAAGTTGTTGATCGGCATCACCCGGGCTGCGACAGAACGCTCCAAACCGCTGATATAGCCGTTCCCGGCCAGCAGCACATGGTCGCAAATGACATGGCCTTGCCCCGTGCGCACCATTGGCTTGGCCCCGTGCGCAATATGGACAACCTCTGACCGTTCCATGATCTGCGCGCCTGCGCGCGTGGCCGCCGCTGCCAGCCCGAGCGCATAGTTCAACGGGTGCAGATGCCCTGCGCCATGGTCGATATCGCCGCCTCGATAGACCTTCGAGCCGATAAGCGCCCGCATCTGGGCACGGTCCAGCGCCTCGATCTGGGTATAGCCATACGCGCGGTGCAACTTTTCGACATACTCCCGCGCATGCCGTACCTCGGCATCGGTCCGGCAGGCATGTGCGACACCGGGGCGCAGGGTGACGGGCATGGCGTGATCGGCAATCAGTCTGCGGACCAGCGCTTTGGCGTCTTCACCCAAGGTCCACAGCCGCTGCGCCGTTTCCAGCCCGAACTGCCGTTCCAACCAATCCTGATCTTGCCGCATGCCAGACCCGACCTGACCGCCGTTACGGCCCGACGCACCAAACCCCACCCGGTGGGCTTCCAGCACCACCACATCATAGCCTGCCTGCGCCAGATGCAGCGCTGCCGACAGCCCGGTATAGCCCGCACCCACGATGCAGACATCCGCCCGCACCTCGCCTTTCAGCATCGGATGCGGGGCCACTGGCGTCGCCGTGGCGGCATAGTAAGACGGGGGGTATTCCCCTGTCCGGTCATTGGCATGCAGCAAGTTCATACGTTCAGCAGCAGATGTTCGCGTTCCCATGGGCTAATGACTTGCAGGAACTCTTTGTATTCATTGCGCTTTACGGAATCATACACCTTGCAGAAATCAGTGCCCAACACCTCGCACAGCGCCTTGTCTTCTTCCAGCAGGTCCAGCGCGTCACCCATGTTGGTGGGGATATCGTCGCTGTCGATATAAGCGCTGGTCTTGAACTCGGGGCGCGGGTCTTTCTTTTCCATCAGACCAAGATAGCCGCAGGCGAGGGTGGCCGCGATGCCGAGGTAAGGATTGCAATCCATCCCCGGCAGGCGGTTTTCCACCCGGCGCGCGGCGGGAGTGCTGATCGGAATGCGCAGGCCAGTGGTCCGGTTGTCGCGGCCCCATTCAAGGTTGATCGGGGCGGCAAAGTCGGGAACGTAACGGCGGTAGCTGTTGACGTAAGGGGCCAGAACAGCAATCGCGCCGGTCAGGTGGTTCTGCATACCGGCAATGAAATGCAGGAAATGCTCCGTCTCGCCGCCCTTTTTGTCGGCAAAGATGTTTTTGCCAGTTTTGATATCAACCACCGAACTGTGGATATGCATGGCCGATCCGGGTTCACCGCCGATCGGTTTTGCCATGAAGGTGGCAAAACAGTCATGGCGCAACGCGGCCTCGCGGATCAGGCGTTTGAAGAAAAACACATCGTCTGCCAGCCGGACCGGGTCGCCGTGTGCAAGGTTCAGCTCGATTTGCCCGGCACCGCCTTCTTGTAGGATGCCGTCAATCTCCAGCCCCTGCGCCTCGGCGAAATCGTAGATATCGTCGATCACCTTGCCATATTCATCAATCGCAGACAGCGAATAAGCCTGCTTGCCCGCGGCCCGGCGGCCTGACCGGCCCATCGGCGGTTCCACTGGCATGTTGGGGTCGATGTTGCGCGCGGTCAGGAAAAATTCCATCTCGGGGGCGACCACCGGCACCCAACCTTGGTCGGCATAAAGTTGCACAATCCGGCGCAGCACGTTGCGGGGGGAAAAGCTGATGGGTTCGTTGTTCTGGTCAAACGCGTCATGGATCACTTGCAGCGTCACATCCGCCGTCCAGGGTGCGGCAGTTGCGGTGCTGAAATCGGGCACCATCACCATGTCTGGTTCGGTAAAGGCATCAAACGGATTATCGGCCCACTCGCCGGTGATGGTTTGCAGAAAAATCGAGTTTGGCAGGAAGTAATTGGTCTGCTTGGCAAATTTAGCGGCTGGCATCGCCTTGCCCCGCGCTACACCGGCAATGTCGCCGATCACACATTCAACCTCATCCACACGGCGGTTGCCGATGTAATCACGCGCTGCTTCGGGCAGTTGGTCGGTCCATTTGGACATTGGGGTCACGCTTTTTGAAGGGTGGGTCTGGGCTGTTTGAAAAACGCCGCGATCTGGGCGGCGATAGATTTGTCACTCAGCGGGTCGGTCAGGCGCGCGTTTGCCGCTGCCATCAGGTCATCTGGCACCAATCCCTTGCCCCGGGTTTTCATCAAGCCATCGACGAAATCGGGCGCAAATTCGGGGTGGGCCTGCACGGTAAAGGCGCGGTCGTCGTACAAAAGGGCAGCGTTCGCGCAAAACTCGTTTCTGGCGATAACAGTGGCCGAGGCAGGCGCCTGCACCACCTGATCGCGGTGCCAGGCATTCAGGGTAAGGGTTGTGCCACCAAAATCATAATCGGTGGCCCCGACGGCCCACCCGCCTTTGAACTGCTCTACCCGTCCGCCCATGGCCTGCGCGATGATCTGGTGGCCAAAGCAAATGCCGACCAGCGGCACACGGGCGGCAAAGGCCGCTCGGATGAAATCCTCCAGCGGTGGCAGCCATGCGTGGTCTTCATACACGCCATGGCGCGACCCCGTAATCAGCCAGCCGTCGCAGGTCGTAACGGACGGTGGGAACACCCCGTCCACCACGCGAAAGGTCTGAAAGGTAAAGCCATGGCCGTCCAGCAGACGCGCAAACATGTCAGGATAATCGCCCATCTCGGGCGACAAGGCGTCAGGGGCGAGGCCGGTTTGCAGGATTCCGATCAGCATTTTTAGGTTCCTGTATGGGTGAATAAGCCTACGCCGATGCCCCCCATGTTGGTCAAGGGGGGCAGGGGGTCAGACAGTATCGAGGTACAACTCGACCCGTTCCTCAGGCGTCAGTTCTGCGATGTAATGCAGTTCCTGCCGCTTGATCAGCACAAAGTTACGGATCAATTCGGGCGGCAGAAAACGGGGCAGGATGGCGCTTTGTTCAAACGCATCGATGGCGGCTTCCCATGACTGCGGAATTTGCGGCAAACCATCGACGGCATAGGCGTTGCCGTTGATCGGGCTCGGGGGTTCCATTTGCCCTTCAATCCCGTCCAAAGCGGCACCCAGAATGGCGGCCAGCATAACATAGGGGTTCACATCGCCCCCGGCCACCCGGTGCTCGATCCGCCGTGCCGAACTGCTGCCTGCAGGAATGCGAATGGCGGCGGTGCGGTTCTCGTATCCCCAACAGATCGCGGTCGGCGCATGTTTGCCCGGCACCAGGCGTTCATAGCTGTTCTGGTGCGGCGCAAACATCAGCGCGGAGTCGTGCATTGCGTTCAAGCAGCCTGCGACGGCCTGTTTCAGCATCGCGGTGCCCTTGGGGCCACCGCTGTCAAATATGTTATCGCCCGCCGCATCGACCACCGAGAAATGGGTGTGCAGACCAGAGCCCGAATATTCCGGGTAAGGCTTTGCCATGAAACTGGCGGCAAAGCCGTGACGGCGCGCCAGACCCTTGACAAGCATCTTGAACAACCAGGCATCGTCGGCGGCGCGCAGGGCGTCGTCGCAGTGCATCAGGTTGACCTCGAACTGACCCAAACCGGTTTCCGAGGTAGAGGTATCGGCGGGAATGTCCATGGCTTCGCAGGCATCGTAGAGGTCGGTAAAGAAGGTATCAAAGGCGTCAAGTGCACGGATCGACAGGGTTTCCGATGCCTTGCGCCGCTTGCCGGACCGCGGGCTGGGCGGTACTTGCAAGGTCTTGCCCGAATCGTCGATCAGGAAAAACTCCAGCTCCATCGCCACCACCGGGGTCAGACCCTTGGCCTTGAACCGGTCGATCACGGCGCGCAGCGCGTGGCGCGGGTCGCCGTCATACGGCGTCCCGTTTTCACGGAACATCCAGATCGGCAACAGCGCGGTCGGGGCCTCCAACCACGGCATCGGCATGAAGCCACGTTCAGTTGGTTTCAGCACACCGTCCTGGTCCCCCTGTTCAAACACCAGTGGACTGTCGTCAATATCTTCGCCCCAGATATCGAGGCTGAGAACCGAGAATGGAAACCTTGTGCCGTCGGCGACAACTCTGTCAGCGAAACGGGCTGGAACCCGTTTGCCACGCGCCTGACCGTTCAGGTCGGCGGCTGCCACACGGATGGTACGCACTTGCGGGTGCTTACGCAGATAGTCCTTCATCATGTTTGTCTTGGACGGGGCACAATTACCCGCCCATAGCGCCTTAAGGACGCCTGATGTGCGAGGTTTGGATCATGCCCTTGATCCTTCCCTTATGTTTTCGATCCCTGCCCATGGTCTGCCCGCAGGCCCCACACGGGTCCGGGCGGGTGCCCGGATAATTTGATCAAATTCAGAATACTACCGGATGACCTGAGGACGCAAGCGGATTCTGCTTTTCTGGTTCGAGGGCAGGTGCCTGTTAAGGTACGTATTCGCCCGCCCGAACAGCCAAACCAAAGACAACGTCAGGCAAATAAAGTAAAACGCGACGATAGGATATGGCACGAACGGGTTGAAGGTTTTGTCGGCAAAATAGTTCGCATAATATAGTGCGTCGCCCTTTTGCTGAAACGCAGGGAAGCCTGAAAAATAGACAAGCGTCGTGGCGTGAAACAGAAAGATCGCCTCATTCGTATAGGCGGGCCACGCCAGCCGCAGCATGGTGGGCCACTGAATCCGTCGAAATCTTTGCCAGCCCGTGATGCCATACGCATCGGCGGCCTCCAGATCACCCTTGGGGATTGACCGCAGCGCGCCATGGAAAATCTCGGCCGTATAGGCGGCGGTGTTGAGGAACAACACGAACAGCGCCCCAGCCCAAGCCTTTGTCGTCCATGCGGTCTGCACGGTGATACCGAATATATCCAGCCCGGCTTTGGGCAGCATCTGCAACGCCTCATAGGCCAGAAAGAACTGGATGAACAAAGGGCTGCCCCGAAACACAAAGATGAACCATTCGGCAGGTTTGCGGACCCACGGGTTGCGGGCGGATTTGGCAAGCGCGATGGCATTGGCCAGAAAGAACCCGAAGATCAAAGCCAAAGCCCCGAAATACACGTTCCAGATCA
>JANNNF010000426.1:0-7012 GCA_031398405.1 Rhodobacterales bacterium
TAATACTGTCACGGGATTCTACACCATCAACGGCGACTATGCCGGCTACGCGCAGGCTTATTTGCAGGAAGCGAGACCGGGGGTCATAGCGCTTTTCATGATGGGAGCGGGCGGCGACCAGCAAAAAATCACCAAAGACCAATAGGCCCGGCGATTGGCCTTGAAATTGCGCAAGCGGCGTTGGTTCAGGGGCGACAAAGCCATGATCTACCCCCGCCTGTCAAAGTCGATGCGCGGGTCCACCCAGACATACATCAGATCCGACAAAATTCCGACAACCAGCCCCATCAGCGAAAAGAAGAACAGCGTGCCAAAGACCACCGGATAATCCCGTTCCACCGCGGATTTATAGCCAAGCTGGCCCAACCCATCGAGCGAGAAGATCATCTCAATAATCAGACTACCGCCAAAAAACACGCTGATGAACAAGGCCGGAAACCCGGCAATCACGATCAACATCGCATTGCGAAATACATGACGATACAGAACGGCGTTTTCCGACAGCCCCTTGGCGCGCGCGGTCATCACATATTGCTTCTTGATCTCATCCAGAAAGCTGTTCTTGGTCAGCAGGGTAAGCGTGGCAAAAGATGCGATGGTCGAGGCCACAATCGGCAGCACAATATGCCAGAGATAATCTGTCACCTGACGGAATGGCGAGAAGTTTTCCCACCCCTCTGATGTCAGCCCGCGCAGAGGAAATATCCGCCAGTATGACCCGCCCGCAAACAGCACCATCAACAGAATGGCAAACAAGAACCCAGGAATGGCATAAGCCGCGATAATCACCGAACTGGTCCAGGTATCAAAACGCGACCCATCCCTTACTGCCTTGCGTATGCCCAATGGGATGGAAATTGCATAGGCAATCAGTGTGGACCACAGCCCAAGCGTGATGGACACCGGCAGCTTTTCCAAAATCAGATCGACGACATCAATCGACCGGAAATAGCTTTGGCCGAAATCGAACACCACATACTTGCCCATCATGATGAAGAACCTCTCCACCGTGGGGATTTTTTCCTTGGTGCATTCCGGCGCTTTGATCGACGGGACCCCCGTGAACCCTTCGTCGCAGACGAAGCGGGCAAAGCCAAATTCCACCTCCAGCTTGGCTAGAAATTCAGGCGGCAGACCCCGCGCGCCGATGTATGCCGGGTCGCCCTGCCCGCCCTCGACCGGGTCGCCATTGCCGGAAATTGCCTGAATGGCGTCACCTGACCCTTCGAGCTTGGCTTCAATCTGCTGGATCGGGCCGCCCGGCACCAACTGGGTCAGGCCAAAGTTAATCACCATGATCCCGATCAGCGTCGGGATCACCAATAGCAACCGTCGAAGGATATAAGCGCCCAAAGTTGCCTGCCTATTGTTAGTTTAGCGCGCCCGCAGCCTGCAACGCCGCTGCTTTTTCCGCGTTGTACCACCAGAACGACACCTCGCCCAGTGCGTATGGCGGCAGCGTGGCGGGGTGTTCGTACATGTCATAATAAGCGACAAGATGAGTGTTCTTGTACCATTGCGGCACCCAGAACTTTTGGGCCCTCAACACCCGGTCTAACGCTTTGGTGGCCACGGTCAGCGTCTCATTCGAACTGGCCGCCATCACCGTTTCGATCAGGCTGTCCACCGCCTTGTTTTTCAACCCCATCGTGTTGAACACCGAAATGTCCGAGGTTTCCGACCCGTAATATTGCTTCAACTCTGACCCCGAGAAATAATTCGACCGGGCATTGTCGGTGATGATGTCAAAATCGTAATTCGGCGGGCGGACCCGGGTTTCGAACTGCGCATTATCGACATTGATCAGTTTGGCATCCACCCCAAGTGCACGCAGGTTTTCGACATAAGGGGTGATCACGCGGTCAAATTGCGGGTTGTCGGACAGAAACTCCAGCAACAGCGGCGCACCATCCGCATTGGCGCGCATCCCACCTGTGCCAACCGTCCAGCCCGCCGCATCCAGCAGGGCGCTGGCCTTGCGCAGGTTGCCTCGGTCCAACTGCCGATCACCTGACACAGGGGCCATCACGGCCTCATCGGTCAGGATGGACGCATCCAGCAGGCCCTGATCGACCAAGGGCTGCAACAGGGCCGCCTCCTCTGGCGTGGGTACGCCTGTGGCCGCCAACCAACTGTTTTCCCAAACAGAATTAATCCGTGCGTAAAGCCCGTAAAACAGCGTCTTGTTCGACCATTCAAAGTTGAACATCATCGAAATTGCATCGCGCACCCGGATGTCCTGCCACTGCGGTTTGCGCATGTTGAACATGAACCCCTGCCCTGTGGCTTTCGACCCCGACGGCAATTCCGCCTTTACCACGTGGCCAGACGTGACCGCCGGAAAGTCATAGCCCGTTGCCCATTGCTTGGCCGAGTTTTCATTGCGAAAGGTATACGCACCGCCTTTGAACGCCTCAAACGCCGCCGAGCCATCGGCAAAATATTCAAAGCGGATTTTGTCGAAGTTGCCTTGCCCCACCATTAGGGGCAGATCGCGGCCCCAATAGTCCGGGTCACGTTTGTAGGCTATGGTTCGGCCCACTTCCATCTTGTCCAACAGATATTCGCCAGTACCCAGATATGGGATAAGAGTGCTTTCCTCCATGTTCAGGTTGTTTGCGATGTAATGTGCCTTCGAAAACACTGGCAAACCGCCCACATCGGCAGGCAGATCTCGGGTTGCCACCCCCGGTTTGAAAGTGAATTTCACGCGGTGGGCATCCAATGCCTCGGCCCCCTGAACCTGCTGGGCAAAGACGGTGCGAAAGTCGGTCAAGCCTTTGGCCAGAAAGGTTTCATAGCTGAACACCACATCCTCTGACGTCATCGGTGTGCCGTCCGAAAACACCACATCGTCGCGCAGGTTAAAGATCACGAAAGACCGGTCTTCGGGGTATTCCAGCGTGGTGCACAGCAGGCAATAGTTCGACCCGATCTCGTCCGCGGTGCCGGTCAGAATGGACTCCAGCATCCAGTTTGACCCTGCCGCCGACACCCCCTTGGCGGAATAAGGGTTCATCGAATCAAAGCTGCCCGGGGCCGACAAAGACATCTCGCCCCCCGTCGGCGCATCGGGGTTCACATAGTCCAGATGCGTCATGTCGGCGGGGTATTTTAGGTCGCCAAAGGTGGAAATGCCATGTGCCGTGATGGTGGCCTGCGCCTGCGCCGTGCCCCCCCACAATGCCGCCATAACCAGCAGCAGACCCGCACCGACGGGCCCGACAGAGCGGCTGTTTTCCAATGCCATAACCGCCGCCTGCCCGTTTCGTTGCATCCCGTACCTCTTGCCAGTTTTCCGTCCGTGACCATGGTTTTATGCTAAAGCGGTTTGCGTTCAACCTGCATTACAATTCGCATGCAGTTTGCGGAAAAACAGATGAACTCTGCGTCAACATTCATGACAACCTGTCAAAACCCGCAGCGGAAATGCAAAAGGCCGCCCCAACAGAGCGGCCTTACAGGGGTAATATGCAAATTTTACTTGAGCGTCGCCAGATACGCGATCACGTTGGCACGATCCTCAACTTTGGGAAGGCCAGCAAAGCTCATCTTGGTGCCCGGAGCATACGCTTTGGGGTTTTTCACAAAGTTGTTCAAGTTGTCGGGCGTCCAGCTTTCTGATGCCATGCTGATCAGCATGTCAGAATATGCAAACCCCGGGACCGCGGCCTTCGCGCGATCGACCACGCCGTTCAGATGTGGGCCGGTTGCATCGCCGCCATCTATCTTGTGGCAGGATTTGCATTTGGAGAACACTTTTTCGCCTGCTGCCACGTCTGCTGCGGCATAGACTGCGGTGAAGTCCTCAACGGCAGCGCCCTCAGCCGGAGCCTCTGCTGCCGCCACTTCAATCGTGTAGCCTTGCACATGTTCTTCGCCGCCATGCTCTCCGCTACCGACCGTATACAGCGCGTCGGCGGCCCAGGCCCCAAACATAAACACCAACAGCGACCCGCAGACCGCGCCCAGAATCTTGGTGATTGTCATTGTGTCGAACATGTCGCGTCTTCCCATGGCCTTTTTGCTGCGCGATATCTACCCGCTTCCCCCCCCCTTGTTCAAGGTATAGTAGCGCGACCAATCGCCCTGATTGCGGGGTTTTTGCCGAAGCGAGGCCCTATGCCGCTGCCATTGACCAATCGTATCGCGTTTCAGGGTGAACTTGGGGCCTATTCGCATCAGGCCTGCCATCAGGCCCGCCCACAAATGGACGCCCTGCCCTGCCGCACGTTTGAAGACGCAATCGAGGCCTGCCGCACCGGTGAGGCCGATCTGGCGATGCTGCCGGTGGAAAACTCGACCTACGGACGGGTGGCCGATATCCATTCGCTGCTGCCAAATTCCGGCCTGCACATCATTGACGAGGCCTTTGTGCGGGTCCATATCAACCTGCTGGCCGTAAAGGGCACCCCCCTTTCTGCCATCCGGTCCGCGATGAGCCATACTGTGCTGCTGGGCCAGTGCCGCACTTTCCTGCGCGCACACAACTTGCTGGCTGTGACCGGCGCTGATACCGCAGGATCGGCAAAACATGTGGCAGAACAGAAGGATCCGTCGATGGCGGCGCTTGCCTCGGAACTGGCAGGTGAGATTTACGGGCTGGACGTGATCGCCCGGAAAATCGAGGATCAGTCCAACAACACCACCCGCTTTCTGGTTATGTCGCGCGAGGCAGACCCAACGCCGCGCAGCGACCGGATGATCACCACCCTGACCTTCCGGGTGCGCAACATTCCAGCAGCGCTGTACAAGGCCATGGGCGGGTTTGCGACCAACAGTGTCAACATGACAAAATTGGAAAGCTACATGGTCGGCGGGTCGTTCACCGCGACGGAATTTTACGCCGATATCGAAGGCCACCCCGAAGACGCAGGCGTGCAGCGCGCGTTAGAGGAGTTGCGCTATTTCACCACGCAGGTGAACATCCTCGGCGTTTATCCTGCAGACCAGCAGCGCGGCTAAACGCGCCCGGCCCCGTTCATTTTTGCACAAGCATCCCATGCGGATAGCAACCTTGCTCGCAACGTTGCGTCAGGCGTCTGCAACCCCCGGCGATTTCAGTCAATGCGCCACTCAGGCTTTCGACCGTTTATACCGGTCCTCAATATCTGCACCAATCCGGCCAACCCTGTCTTCAAACCGCTGTTGCATCTTGGATTTCGCCAGCTTCATCGTCTGCACAAACAGCTTGGCCGCCAAGGTCTTGGGCTTGATTTCGGTGATCACCGTCACCCGAGTGCGGCGGGTGGACAGTTCCATCAACTCGACCGACGCGTTGCCCCCCACGGTGGACGCGTCGCCGGTAAAGGCCAGCCGGTTGCCCGGGTCCACTTCGGTGAATTTCAGAGCCAGCACACGTGCTTTGCCCCGAAAGTTGAACTTGATCCGCCAGCCCATGCCGATGCCGGGTTGACGCAAGGTGTCGGTGCGCGCGACCTCTGCCCCCCTGCGCATCGCTGCACGCTCCCACGCATCAAAATCTGTCATCACAGCAAAGACAAAGGCCGCAGGGGCCTCGATGTCCTGTTTCGTTGTCAGCCGCATCGACTGGCGCTCCCTTGCCCGTACCTCCGGCCTGTATGTCCGGTTCCGGGGTATGTTGTCTCAATCCAGCCGGTCAGCAAGCCAGTTTGCCATCAGAAAATGTGCAATAGCGCCACGCCGTGACGGTTTAATGCGCGGATGCAGCCCCGCCATCACCGTCACCATGTCATCCCGGCTGATCCATTCTGCGGCCTCCAGCTCAGCCGGATCAATCGTGATGGTGTCCGTCATCGCCTCGGCCCGCGCGCCCAGCATCAAAGATGCCGGAAACGGCCAAGGCTGGCTGGCCAGATAGCCGACAGCGCCGCAAGCAATGCCCGCCTCCTCAAACACCTCACGGCGCACGGCGGCCTCCATCGTCTCGCCCGGCTCGATAAAGCCTGCGAGCAGCGAATACATCCCCTCGGGCCAGTTGGCGTTACGGCCGATCAATACCCGGTTGCCATGCGTCACCAGCATGATCACCACTGGGTCGGTGCGTGGAAAGTGATGCGCGCCACACACCGCGCAATCGCGCTGCCAGCCTGCCATAACCGGGGTCGAGGGCGCGCCACAGGCGGCACAAAATCCATGCGAGGCGTGCCACCCCAGCACTGCCTTGGCTGTGGCTACCAGTTCAGCATCGCGCGGCGACAGTTGCGTCATTACCCCGCGCAACTCGGCAAAGGCATAGGGGGTGGCAAGGTCCGGGTGGGTCTGCAAGGACGGATCGAAGAACCCTCCCTCCACCGCCTCGGCATCGCTGGCAGGGTGCCAGCTGCTGATATCAGCCGCAAACCGTGGCGTGCCCTCATCCAGACCCAGAAACACCGCAGGCCCGGCACAGGCCAAAGCCGCGTGACCCACTGCCAACCATCCCGCCGTATCACCCGCCATCAAAGGCTTGCCCCGCCAGACCGGCAGGACTGTGCCGCGCGCCCACAAGGCAGCCAAACCATCGGGATCGTTGCGCAAATGGGCCGCCCTGTCCAACCCAGACCCGCCAAAAGTTACGGTTTCAGCAATCAGCATGTCATGCCCCTGTTGCGTATCATCCGACCCACCATACCATCGCCCCATATGCCGCAGCCCCTGCCAGTGTGGACACCACGACCGACCGCCAGATCCAGAAGACCAACAGCACCGTCACAATCCCCACAAACAAAGCCGCCTGCCCCGCCCCCTGCAGCAACGGCAAACCCGATGCCACACATAGCGCCGCAATGGCCGCAGGCCCGGTTGCCGCCAGAAACCGCGACAGCGCGCCGTTCGGGTCCATATCCTGCAACCGCATCCGGCTGGGGAAAAACCGCAAAGCCCACGTCGCCGCCCCCACCACCAGCACCAGCAAAATGATCTCCAGCCTCATCGCCGCACGACCCCTGTCACCGCCCCGGCCACCATGCCGCACAACAAGCCCGCCGTGCCGGGCACCATCAACGACACCGCCGCTGTCACCCCTGCTGCCACCACAATCACCGGCACC
>JANNNF010000485.1:0-2503 GCA_031398405.1 Rhodobacterales bacterium
CCTGATGCGCCGGCACCCGAGTGCATGGCATCGACCGATTCCTCGACCGCCTGCATCACATCGCTGATCCTGATCTCATCCGGAGATTTGGCCAGTTTGTAGCCACCACCCGGGCCTCTTACCGCCTCAACCAGACCGGCCCGGCGCAATTTGACAAACAACTGCTCCAGATAAGGCAGCGAAATGTCTTGGCGTTTGGAAATTTCGGACAGTGACACCAGGGCCCCGACCTTGCCCTGCGCCAGTGCTAGATCGGCCAAAGCCACCATCGCATAACGCCCCTTGGTGGACAGTTTCATCGGCAGACCCCTGATATGGACGCAATCCCATTGACGGAAGGTCGCAGGGCCATTACCTGAAAACCGACCCCGAGGCGGCGATTATGCCGTCTTTAGAATGGTTCTAGTTTAGCCGAGCGCACCCGTCAAGAAACCGCTCGCAGGAAAGACAGGCGACAGGCACATGCCCGAGGTAATTTTCGCAGGCCCAGAGGGCCGGCTCGAAGGCCGATATCACCCGCAAAAAGACCGCGACGCACCGATTGCCATCGTGCTGCATCCGCACCCCGCCTATGGCGGTACGATGAACAACAAGGTGGTGTATAACCTGCACTATGCCTTTTACAAATTGGGCTTTACCGTGCTCCGGTTCAATTTCCGCGGCGTAGGACGAAGCCAAGGCGAATATGACATGGGGATCGGCGAGTTGTCGGATGCGGCAAGCGCGCTCGATTACCTGCAATCCATGAACCAGAACGCCAAGCATTGCTGGGTCGCAGGCTTCAGCTTTGGTGCCTGGATCGGGATGCAGCTTTTGATGCGCAGGCCCGAGATCACCGGTTTCATCTCAGTGGCCCCCCCCGCCAATCTGTATGATTTCAGCTTTCTGGCGCCCTGCCCGGCGTCTGGGCTGATCATCAACGGCTCGGCTGACAAGGTGGCCCCGCCCAAAGATACAATCAACCTGGTCAACAAGCTGCACGAACAAAAGGGCATCACCATCACCCATACGGTGGTGGAAGGCGCAGATCACTTCTTCAAGGATGATGAGGCGCATATGAACCCGATGATCGGCACCGTGTCTGATTATGTAAAACGTCGCTTGGGTGAGGTATCGCGTTGATATGGCTGATTTTGTTCAGGATCTGGGCGACCAACTGGCCAAGGACGTGTTAGAAGCACAGGGCGAACTGGATGACGACCGGTTTTACGAACAGGTTGGTCGGGTGCTGATGACGTCATCCCCCACCCTCAACGAGGCGTTCATGACATCTGTACGCATCCGCCTTGCCGAACGCCGTGCGCGCGCGTTTTTTGACAAGGCGCTTGCGGCCAAGCGCGAAGGTGGTGCTGCCCCCGAGGCCCCGAAGGATTACGGGGTCGGCCATTGACTGATCGGTTAGAAGCGCAGTTTGCGTTTCTGAACGAGGCCGACCGCCTGAAATCCGTCCTGCGCGCGACCACCCTATGTGACGGGTCGCGGCGGGAAAACTCGGGCGAACACAGCTGGCATCTGGCGCTGTATGCGATGGTGCTTGCCGATGAGGCCGCTCCCGGCGTGTCCATTGACCGGGTGATCCGCATGCTGCTGATCCACGATCTGGTGGAAATAGACGTGGGCGATGTGCCGATCCATTCCGGCAATGGTCAAGCCCATGCCAGCGTTGAAACCGTCGCTGCCGAGCAACGCGCCGCTGAGCGGATTTTTGGCCTGCTGCCCGAGGGTCAGGCCAAGGCCTTCCGCGCGCTGTGGGATGAGTTTGAAACCGCCCAGACCCCCGACGCCATCTTCGCCAAATCGCTGGATAGAGTGCAGCCGGTGATAGCCAACCTGCAATCCGGGGGCGGCACGTGGGTGACGTATAACGTCACTGCCGCACAGCTGGACTCCCGGGTTGGGTCGAAAATCGCCAAGGGAGCCCCTGATCTGTGGAAATTCGTCAAAGCCAAGGCAGCGGCATTCTTTACCTGAAGCAGGCGGTGATTTCAGTATACCATCGCATACCATCTTCCCCGCCCGCCGGTTTTCCGCTATGACCCCTTCAACCCGAATCCAACACAAAGAGGCCCAGATGACCAAGATCAAGGTAGCCAACCCGGTGGTAGAGCTTGACGGCGATGAGATGACCCGGATCATCTGGGATTTCATCAAGCAAAAGCTGATCCTGCCCTATCTGGATATCGACCTGAAATATTATGATCTGTCGATTCAGGTGCGCGATGAAACCAACGATCAGATCACCATCGACTCGGCTGAGGCGATCAAGAAATACGGCGTCGGCGTCAAATGCGCGACCATCACGCCAGATGAACAGCGGGTTGAGGAATTTAACCTGAAACAGATGTGGAAGTCGCCCAACGGCACCATCCGCAACATCCTTGGCGGCGTGATCTTCCGCCAACCGATCATCTGCCGCAACGTCCCGCGCCTTGTCTCTGGCTGGACCAAACCCATCGTCATCGGCCGCCACGCCTTTGGCGATCAGTACCGCGCCACCGACTTC
>JANNNF010000385.1:0-9070 GCA_031398405.1 Rhodobacterales bacterium
ATCCGCGGTTGACTGCGGCCATCACGACCTTTCGGGTCAACGGCGTGAAGGCCAAGGCGCTGCAGGATGCGCTGTGGGCCCTCCAGCCTCAGGACAGCAGGCTTACTTCTGCAATTCCGTCCAGATCGCGGTGTAATATTCCTGCGCCTTGGGGCTGCAGGTGGGCGGGAACACACCTGCGGCTTTGGAAGCTTCGGGCACAATCACTTCAGGTGCTGTTTTCATGTCTTCCGGCATGAAGGCCTCTGATCCGCTGATGCCGTTAGCATAGCGCGCAAAGGACGAAATCATCGCCGCGTTTTCCGGCACCATGATGAAGTCGATGAACTTGTATGCCTCTTCGACGTTCTGCGCATCGGTCAGCAGGGCAACCGAGTCCATGAACATCGGGTAGCCTTCCTTGGGGTAGCCGTAGGCGACGTCCTTGTTGGCGTTGCGCGCCCGCATCGACGACCCGTTCCAGTTGACCGAAGCCGCCCAGTCGTTGTTCGACAGCTTTTCGGTGGCGCCGTAATCCATCGACAGCCAGTTCGGTTTGGCGGCAATCAGCGCATCGCGGGCTTTTTTCAGCACTTCGGTGTCTTCGGTGCAGGGCTCGCCACCGACATACATGATGGCAAGGTTGATCACATCGACCATTTCAGGCACGACGTTGATCTTGCCTTTCAATTCATCCGGTACATCCAGAAAGATGGCCGAGGTGTTGATATCACCCGAATAAACGGCGGTATTGACGGCAACGCCCACGGATCCCCACTGCCATGGCACCGTATGGGTCCGCCCCTTGTCCCAGACCACATCCATCCATTCCGGCGCGATGTTCTTGTGGTTGGGCAGCTTGGCCAGATCCAGCGGCGCAATCAGGCCCTTTTCCACCCAGATCGGCACATAAGGCCCCGACGGCACCACCAGGTCAAAGCCGTGGCCGCCGGCCTCGACCTTGGCAAGCGCCTGATCGTTGCTGTCGTAATCGGTGACAGTGACCTTGATGCCGGTCTCGGCCTCAAACTTGGTCAGAAGTTCGGGGCTGGTATAGTTGCCCCAGTTGTACAGATTCAGCGTGCCTTCGGCAGCGGCCAGCGAAGTTGTCGCCAGCAGCAGGGCAGTTGCGGTCATGACGCGTTTCATGGGTCTCTCCTTGTTGTGGTGGTCCGGGTTTTTTCCCCGGTGTCGTGGGGGTGTCAGGCTTTTTTGCGGGTCAGCAGGAAAAAGGCGGTCAGCAGTGCGACAGTCAGCGCCAGCAACACTGTGGACATGGCATTCACCTCGGGGGTGACCGCGCGTTTCATCTGGCCCAGCATGTAGGTGGGCAGCGTATCCTGACCGCCCGATTTGACGAATTCGGTGATCACCACATCGTCCAAGCTGATCACGAAGGCCAGCATCGCACCCGCCGCAATACCGGGGGCCATCAGCGGCAGGGTGATGCGGCGAAAGGCGGCAAAGGGGCTGGCGTACAGATCGGCAGCGGCGGTCTCAAGGCTCAGGTCCATGCCTTCTAGCCGCGCACGGATGGGCAGGTAGGCAAAGGGGATGCAAAAGGCCGAATGGGCAAGGATCAGATAGCCAAGCCCCTGATAACCTGTCGCCACCTTGATGCTGGCGGTGAAGATCAGCAATGCAATGGCGGTCACAATCTCGGGCACCATCAGCGGCTGATTGATCATCACATAAACCAGCGTTTGGCCTTTGAACGCCTTGCGCCGGGTGGTACCAAGGGCCGCACAGGTGGCGACGGTGGTCGATATGGCCGAGGCCCAAGCGGCAATCAGAAGGGAGCGAAGGGTAGCATCCTTGACCGCCTCATTCCCCCAGGCTTTGGCGTACCACGCCAGCGAAAAGCCTTCCCAGACCGCGACAGACTGGCCTTGGTTGAAGCTGTAGACCACCAGAGTGATGATCGGCAGGTACAAGATAACAAAAGCCGCAATTGCGACGGTTGCAAAGCCGGTCAGGCGGGCCACTTCGAACCGATCAGCCATGAGGATCGCTCCCCTTGTTCGCTGCCCGCACATACAACAGCAATGCCGCCGTCACCACGACCAGCAGCGACATGGACAGCGCCGCCCCCAAGGGCCAGTTGCGCCCCTGCCCGAATTGCAGGTCGATGAAATTGCCGATCATCATGTTCTTGCCGCCGCCCAGAACGCGCGGCGTGACATACGCCCCAAGCGAGGGCACGAATACAAGGATGGACCCCGCAATGATGCCCGGTTTGACTATCGGCAAGATCACCCGGCGCAGAATGGCAAGGCGGCTGCCATACAGGTCATACCCCGCCTCAAGCAGGCGCATGTCAAAGCGGTCGATCGCGGCAAACAGCGGCAGAACCATCAGCGGCAGATAGACATAGGCCATCCCGATCAGCACAGCGGTGTCAGTGTAGATGATCTTCAAGGGCTGGTCGATCAGGCCAAGGCCGATCAGGGCCGAGTTGAGGACACCTTCATTGCGGATTACCTCGTTGATCGCCACGGTGCGGATCAAGAGGTTGGTCCAGAAGGGAATGGTGATCAGGAACAACCACATTGCGCGCTGTGTGGGGGGCCTTGTGGCGATGAACCATGCCGTCGGGAAGCCCACGGCAAAGGTGATGGCGGTGGTCAGCAGCGACAGTTTCACCGACCGCCAGAATATGGTCAGGTGCGCGTCGGCCAGCTTCATCGTGTCGTCAAAGATGTCGCGAGTGTAAAGGATGCCGCGCCAGCCATCCAGACTGAACTGCCATTCGACGTTGCCATATTGCCCGGGCGTCAGGAACGAATAGACCAGCACGATCAGCAAAGGCCCGGTGGCCGCCAATGCCAGCAGCACCAGGGCGGGAGTTGATAACAGCCAGCCGTTTCGGTCACTTGCGCGGGATTGCGCATCTTCGGCGCGGCTCATCCTAATCCTCCAGCACTTGGGCGGCACCGGGGGCAAAGCGCAGGCCCACGCTTTGCCCAATGGTCAGGGCAGCCTCGGATGCGGGGATGCGCGCGACAATTGCGCTGCCATCGGTCAGGCGGGCATGGGCGTGGGTGTCGGTGCCGAAATACACAAGGTTGGTGATGGTTGCGGGAATGGCCCCGGCCTCTTGCGACAGATGCACCTGTTCGGGTCGGATGGTCACGGTCACTTTGCCCGCGGCATGAGGCGCAACCCCGACCACGGCACCGCAATCCAGCCGGACGCCACCGGGGGCTGTGGTGGCGGGCAGGAAATTCGTCTCGCCGATAAAGCTCGCGACAAAGCGGTTCACGGGCTTGGTGTAGATATCGCGCGGCGTGCCCACCTGTTGCAGCTTGCCCGCCGACATCACGCCGATACGGTCGCTCATCGTCAGGGCTTCCTCCTGATCGTGCGTCACGAACACAAAGGTGATCCCGGTTTCCACCTGCAAGCGTTTCAATTCAACCTGCATTTCCTTGCGCAGCTTGAGGTCGAGCGCCGACAGTGGTTCATCCAGCAGCAGCACTTTGGGTGCCGGTGCCAAGGCGCGGGCAAGGGCCACGCGCTGTTGCTGACCGCCCGAAAGCTGGCTGGTCTTGCGGTTGGCCATCGGTTCCAGTTTCACCAAGGCCAGCATCCGTGCGGTTGTCTCTTGCACTTCCTTTTTGGGGCGACCCTGCATTTCCAGCCCGAAGCCCACGTTCTGCGCGACCGTCAGATGAGGAAACAGGGCATAGCTTTGGAACACCGTGTTCACCGGACGCTTGTTGGGCGGCAAATAGGTTATATCGGCACCGTCCAGCAGAATTTGCCCCGAGGTCGGCATCTCAAACCCCGCGATCAGGCGCAGCAGGGTGGTTTTTCCGCAGCCTGAGGGGCCGAGCAGAGTGAAAAATTCAGCCTTTTTGATTTGCACCGAAACATCATCAAGCGCGCGGACTGCGTGGTCGCCTTGGCCGAAGGCCTTTACCGTATTGCGGGCCTCGATGGTGATCTCTGTGGTGCCTTGGTTCACTTGTCGAGACTCGCTGCTGAAAATTTGATCATAATAGGCGGTGGCCTTCCGGGGTTTGCAAGTAAAATTGTGCCAGATCACTCCGCCATCGGCGCGCGGATATGCAGCCACGGGGCCGCACGCTCTAGTTCTGCGCACAGGGAGATCAGGGTTTCATCCTCGCCATAGGCAGCGGCCAAATGGATGCCGATGGGCAGACCGCCGTCAGACATCGCCATGGGAAGCGAGGCCGCAGGCTGACCCGAGGCGTTGAACACTGCACAAAACGGCGAATAGGCAAAGATACCTTCGGGGCCGGTGCGATAGGCCAGATAGTCTGTCGTGGTGTGGGCAAAACGGCCCACTTTGGCGGGCGGTTCCGACAGGGTCGCCGACAGCAGAATATCGGGACCCGTATGGAAATATCCTGCCATCTGGCGGCCGAAATCGTGAATGTCGCCAACCGCCTGCAGATACCGGGTGGGGTGCAGGGTTTCAGCATGGGCATGCGCGCCGCGCCCGACCCCTTCGACCAGATCATCGGTCAGCGCACGACCCTTGAGGGCGGACCGGATCGAAAGTGCGGTGCCCACGGCCACGATATCGGTCCACGCCCGCATCATCATCGGCACATCCGCCTTGGGGCAGCCGGGTTCGACATGGTGGCCCATACTCTCCAGCAGGCGGGCGGCAGATTGCACAGCGGCAGCCACCTGCGGGTCGATGGCGTCTCTGGTGAAGGTGGTGTCGCAGACCGCGATGCGCAGACGGCGGGGCGGGCGGCTGATCGCGGCGGCATGGCCGTGGGTCAACGGCGGGGCGACATAGGGCGCGCCCAGATCGGCCCCGGCGCAGGCATCCATCATTACCGCCGAGTCGCGCACAGAGCGGGTGAGAAAGCCGTCAATCGCCATGCCCGCCCAGCCTTCGCCGGAATATGGCCCGTCCGGCAGACGCGCGCGTGTTGGTTTGAACCCGAACAGCCCACAACTTGCGGCCGGTATCCGCACTGACCCGCCGCCGTCTGACCCATGCGCCATGGCCACGATGCCTGCCGCCACCGCCGCCCCCGCCCCACCGGACGACCCGCCCGACGTATGATCAAGGTTCCACGGGTTGCGGGTGGGGCCGCCGTAAACCGCACTTTCCGTCGCCGCACCAATGCCGCCTTCGGGGCTGGTGGTGCGGCCAAAGGTGACAACACCGGTAGCCCGGATGCGGTCAAAAATCGCTGAATTGCCTGAATAGGTGGTGTTGGCAAGCAGGCGCGATCCGTTGTGCGACGGAAAATCCACCGCCTCGCAGCCCAGATCCTTCAGCAAGAATGGCACGCCCCGGAACGGACCATCGGGCAGGCCTTGGGCAATCGCGCGGCGGGCCGCACCTTCCTGCACCAGCACCACGGCGTTCAGGGCAGGGTTGCGGGCATCTACTGCCGCAAGGGCCGCGTCCAGCAGTTCTGTGGGCGACACTGCACGTCGGGCCACCATCCCTGCAAGCTCTGTGGCATCCGCCGCCCCCAAATCACCGATCATGCCGCATCTCCATACCGTTGTCTGGCAATGCTGGCCTGTGCAATTACCGCGGTCCATCCTGCCCGCGCCCTTGGAAGTGTCGCATTCAGGCCCCCGCACAGCCAGAGCGGGAGGACATCGATCAGTTCATCTGCGGGGCGGTGGCTGTGATGGCAATGTCCTGCACCAGCAC
This sequence comes from Rhodobacterales bacterium, assembly GCA_031398405.1. Taxonomy (GTDB): domain Bacteria; phylum Pseudomonadota; class Alphaproteobacteria; order Rhodobacterales; family Rhodobacteraceae; genus JANNNF01. Next base: position 5,633 of record JANNNF010000385.1, read on the forward strand.
GCCCGAGGTGTTGAAGATCAAGATACGGTTACCGCCCGTCACCACAGCGGTCCAGCCCTGCCCAAAGGTCACGGCCTGTGCCACGGTGCCCGCTGGCAGCATCAGATCGGCGGGTATTTTCGGTGTGGTGGCAAAAGCCTGCGGCATCCGGGTGACAAGCAGCCCTACGACCGTTATGACACCGCCGATCATGGTGAGTGTCAACACGATCACCAACCCTTTAAGAAAACGCAGTGAGGGCGGCAGCGGTGGCTGATCGACCGGCTGGGATGAGGTATCGGACATGGTGGAACCTTTTGAGGACGACAGCGCCCTGATGCTGACGATTGGCGACGACACGGGCTTGCGTCTTGATAAGGCTTTGGCGGCGCTGGTGCCAGAGGAAGCGGCACTGTCGCGGTCGCGTCTGATGCGGATGATAGCTGAAGGGGCGGTCTTGCGGGGCGGGGTGGCGGTGACGGACCCCAAAGCCAAGGTGACGGAAGGCGAGATTTACGAGATCCGCCTCGACCCGCCAGAGGATGTGGAAACGCTGGCCGAAGACATTCCGCTGGAGGTGATCTGGGAAGACGGCGATCTGATTGTGATCAACAAGCCCGCAGGTATGGTGGTACATCCGGCCCCCGGAACCCCGCGCGGCACGCTGGTCAACGCGCTGTTGCACCATTGCGGCGATACGCTGTCGGGTATCGGCGGGCAGCGCAGGCCCGGTATCGTGCACCGGATCGACAAGGATACCACGGGTCTGCTGGTGGTGGCTAAATCAGACCGCGCCCATCACGGGCTTGCCGGCCAGTTTGAGGCCCATACGGTGAACCGGCATTATCTGGCGGTGGTGCACGGCGTGCCCTCGGCCTATGACCCGCGCATCCGGGGCATCAAGGGCGTGACCTTTGAGGCAGCGGGGATTTTGAAACTGGCCACAGGTCTTGCCCGCCACAAGACCGACCGTCAGCGGCAGGCCGTGGTCTGGGATTTCGGCCGCCATGCGGTGACGCGGGCGCGCGTGATTGAAGAATTCAAGGGCCAGGCATCCTTGGTGGAATGTTGGCTGGAAACCGGGCGCACCCATCAGATCCGGGTGCATATGGCCCATGCCGGTCACGGGTTGCTGGGCGACCAGACCTATGGCGGCAAAAGACGCCTGTCGCCCAAAATATTGGGCGAGGCGGCGGCCGGGCTTGGAACGGCGTTTCCGCGCCAGGCACTGCACGCGGCGACATTGGGGTTTGAACACCCGGTAACGGGCGAAGTGTTGGAGTTTGAAGCCCCCTTACCGCCCGATATGCAGGATCTGATCGAGGCTTTGCGGATCGCGGGGCCGGACGCTGGCAAGTAAGTCATCACTTTGGGATTTGAAGGAAACTGTGGGATGCGTGATCTGATCTTGGCTTACCTGCTCGACCCATTCCGCATCGGATTGATCGTGGCGCTGGTGCTGACCATGGCCCGCAACCGGGCCATTACCGGGGTGGTGCTGCCCTTGGCAGCGGGGATGGCATTTGTGGCCTATATCATTCCAGCCACCATGGGGTCGGCGGTGCCTTTGCGGGACGCACTGACGGCAGGGATTGTGGCAAACGTAATCATTCTGGTGGTCGTTTTTGCGGTGCGAGCGGTGGTGCTGCGTTTGCGGGGGTAGAGAGTGTTGCTGGCCTGCGTGGGGCCAGCCCCCTCGCATGAATGGCGAAAGCCAATCGTGCTACCTACGGGGTATTTTTGCACAGAAGATAAGAATTTCAGATAAGATTTAAGGAGTTTGGTGGAGATGGCGGCGGATTTCGATGCGCAAAGTTTCCAGCTCAAACGGTTTTGAGATAAAGCCGTCGGCTCCTGCTTGCAGGCTGAGGCTGCGTTGGTTGGCCGATCCGCTGGCGGTCATCATCACGATGCGCATGGCGTTCAGAGCCGGATCGCGGCGGGCGGATTGGCACAGGTCATAGCCCGACACTTCGGGAAGCATCACATCCAGCAACACAAGATCGGGGCGCAGGGCCTGCATCACGGCAAGGGCAGTGGCACCAGTGGCCACGCGCTGATGGGTCAGACCTTCGCGCAGCAGGATATATTCCAGAACAGCGGCGATGTTGTCGTCATCCTCGACAACCAGAACCGAAGGGGCGGGCAGAACGGATCGGGCGGGGGCTTGCGTCATGGCGGGCCTTTGTCGCCGGGGGTATGGGCAGGGCCGGGGGATCGCCCCCGGCCCAAAATCCCGGATCACATCACGTCAGATTACTTGGCATCATCGGCAAAGATGTTCTTCTTGTGGGTACCACCCGGAACAAAGATCGTCCCGATCACCACAGTCATCAAAGCCACCACGATCGCATACCACAGGCCAGCATAGATGTTGCCGGTCTGGGCAGAGATCGCAAACGCTGTGGCTGGCATCAGCCCGCCGAACCAGCCGTTGCCGATGTGGTAGGGCAGCGACAGGCCGGAATAGCGGATGCGGGTCGGGAACAGGTCCACCAGCATGGCGGCAATCGGGCCGTAGACCATCGTCACAAGGATGATCAGATAGGTCAGCACGGCAATGATCGTCAGTTTTTGCGCAGTAAAGATGTCGATGAAGGTCTGCGCTTTGGCGACGGTCGTGTTGTCGGCGGGAACCAGCGGATAGCCTGCCGTCTTCAGGGCGTCGTTCACGGCTTTCTCAAAGCCGGCTTTGACCCCGTTTTCCGCTGCCAGACCCGAGGCCGCCGTGTCGTAGGTTGCCAGCATGTCTGCCGGCACCGCCGCACGGGCGGCATCGAGTGCAGATTGCGCCGCAGGCACCCCGGCGCTGGCAGCATCAAGCGCCGCTTGCGCTGCCGTCTTTGCCGCATCATCCGTGCCGGCGGCGGCTTTCTTCACCCCGGCTTCGGCTGTGATCACCGCAGCCTTGGCGGTTTTCAGGGCCGCTTCGGCACCGGTCAGCGCAGTCGCTGCTGCCGGGTCCATGCCTGCCTTCACAGCGTCAACCGCTGCTTTGGCCGTCGCAATCGCCGCCTTGTTTGCCGCACCGTCATAAGACGGCACAACCGTTTCGCCGATCTTGATTTCGGCCACGGCAGTGTCGCTGTAGACTGTGGTGTAGTTCACCGAAGTCCGTGCCAGCAGGGCTTTTGCCACGTCGCACGAATTGCTGAACGTCACCGTGTTGGTCGGGTTGAACTGGAACGAGCAGTTTTCCTCGGCCGCAGTCACCGTGACCGGGGTCTGGTGGGCGGCATAAAGCGCCGGGTTGGCGGTCTGGGTCAGAAAGCTGAACACGGGCAGATAGGTGACAGCCGCAATCAGGCAACCGGCCAGAATGATCGGCTTGCGACCGATCCGGTCGGATAGCGCGCCAAAGAACAAGAAGCCGCCGGTACCAAGGATCAGCGACCATGCCACCAGAACGTTGGCGGTAAAGCTGTCGACCTTGATCACGTTCTGGATAAAGAACAGCGC
>JANNNF010000516.1:0-7808 GCA_031398405.1 Rhodobacterales bacterium
GTCTGTCAGGGACCGAAACCGGCATTGGCCACCGTAAGTTTCGCGCCAACCCCCATGAAGCGCCTTATGGGTCCGCTCAGATGCTGGCCCACATCGACCGCCATGGCGCGCCCGATATTCTGTGCATCTGGGGTCTGGGCGTGACCGAGCAAACCTTGCTGGCCTGCCCTTCGTCTGTGAAGATTTACAACTCGCTTGATGTCGACGCGGTCAGGATTCCCCGAGAGGTCAGCCGCCATATCGACATTTTCTTGACCGGGTCTGATGCGCAATCTGTTGACGTTCTTGCCCGTCATCCCGAAGCCTTGGTTCAGGTCCTGCCCATCGGCCCAGAATTTGCGGCACCCGACACGTTCTTTCCAACCAGTGCTGCCAAGGATTTCGACATCATTTATGTTGCAGCGGCGCAGCCGTACAAGCGGCACGATATCCTTTTTGACGCACTGTCTGTGCTATCGCGCGACCTGCGGTGCTTGTGCGTGATGGGCTATGGCGAGATGGGCGACACCCTGCGCCAGAGGGCCACCGACTTGGGGTTGAACGTAACTTTTGTCGGTCCGCCCGGAGTGTCGCATGACGCGGTCAATCTGCTGATGAACAGCGCCCGGGTTGGCGTTGTCTGTGGCATCGACGACGGAGCACCGGCAATCCTGACAGAATACATGCTCGCCGGTTTGCCGGTCCTGGCCAACGACGGCCTGCGCTGTGGCCTTCAGTATATCACGCCGGAAACTGGACGCACGGCACCGTCCGCAGGCTTTGCCGACGCACTGGCCCAGATGCTTGGGACGCCGGAAGTATTCTCGCCGCGCCAGGCGGTGTTGCAAAACTGGGCGTGGCCCCATTCGGTGGACCGACTTGCACAACTGATCGCCACGGCTCGGCGGCGGCGCAGCGGCGCGCCTCGGTCATGAAACACGATCAGGTCATCATGGGACAGACGGTCCTGCCGGCGCGCGTTATTCTGGCCACCGACAGCGGAGATCCGTCGGGTGTCGGCCATCACATGCTGACGCTTGCTGCACATCTTGGGCCGGACTGGGCACCGCAGCTGGCCTTCGCCGCAGGTCCGGCAGCTGCGATGTTCCTTGAGCGCGCCAAGCTGCTAGGTCTACCCGCACAGGCGGTGGCCCCCGACGGATGGGAAAAACTGTTCATCGGTGAGGCGGGGCTGCTGCATATCCATGCGGGAATCGGCTGGGAAGGTCATGGGCTGGCGGCGCTCGGCCGACTGGCCGGTTGGCCAGTTGTCCGTACCGAACATCTGCCGTGGCTGATCACCGATCCGGCGCAGCGGCAAGATTATGCGGCGATGCTGGCCGATATCGATGCGCTGATTGCGGTGTCACCGTCGGCGGGGACGAGCCTGTCACACGGCCTGTCACGTCTGGGGAGGCATCCACCCGTGAGCGTCATCCGCAATGGCATTGCCAAGGCTCTGTCCGCCCGGTCGCGCGACGACGTCCGTACCGCAATGGGTTTGCCGCTGGACGCTCCGCTGCTGCTGCATGTTGCAAGGTTCACACCGCAAAAGGCGCACCTGACGCTTGTCGCCGCCTTCGCGCAGCTCACGCGCAGCCATCCTTCAGCGCACCTGATGCTGATTGGCACCGGCCCGACGCGACAGGCCACGGCCTTGGCCGTACAGCAGGCTGGACTGACAGGCATCTCTTTTAGCGACCCACGCGACGATGTGGCCGATCTGATGGCGGCAGCCGACGTACTTGTGCTGCCGTCCCTGTTCGAGGGCCTGCCACTGGTGTTGCTCGAGGCGATGGCGGTCGGCTTGCCCATTGTGGCCAGCAGGACCGGAGGCATCGTTGATGCTTTGGGGGCCGACCATCCGTTTCTGGTGCCACCCGGTTCGGCGGATGCGCTGGCTCGCGCGATGGCTACCTGTCTGGACGACCGCGAATGCGCGCAGACTCTGGCCCTGCGTCAGCGCTTTGAAGACTTGTTCACCGCCTCGCAGATGACCCGTGCCACGGCAGAGGTTTATCGCGAAGCGCAACGCCTTACTCAACGAAAGACAGCCATGCAAGCTTTGACCAAGGTAGGTTTCATCGGGGCGGGCGGCATTGCCGAGCGTCACCTGGACGTTCTTCGCCGCTTTGCCGACGTACGCATCGCGGCCATAACCGACGCCGATCCCGGGCGTGCGGCAGACATGGCCACGCGGTTCGGCGCGCAAATCTATGACAGTGCCGACGCGATGATCGCAGATGCCGACCTGGACGCCGTTTTTATCTGCGTGCCCCCCTTTGCGCATGGCCCGGCGGAACGTAGCGCAATCGCGGCGGGCTTGCCGTTCTTTGTGGAAAAGCCGATCACACTGGACCTGGACTTGGCCGAGTCACTGGCGGCTGCGGTGGCGGAAAAAGGCCTGATCACCGCTGTGGGGTATCACTGGCGCTATATGGACACTGTCGAACAGGCCCGCCGCGCGTTTCAGGGTAACCCCGTGCAACTGATCGTGGGACATTGGCTGGACAGCACGCCACCGCCCCAGTGGTGGGGCCGCGAGGATCATTCCGGCGGCCAGATGGTGGAACAGGTGACGCACCTGATCGACACTGCGCGCTATTTGGCCGGTGCCGTGCACAGCGTCCATGCGCTTGGCAATCATCTGTCGCGCGACACCCATCCCGATCTGGACGTGGCGACCGCAAGTGTAGCCACCCTGCGGTTCGATGGCGGAGCGATCGCAACCTTTTCTGCGACTTGCCTGCTCAACTGGGCACATCGAAGCGGGCTTCATCTATTTGCCAACGGGCTGGCGGTCGAGTTGTCCGACCGTGAAGTTATGGTCGATGTCGGCCACGGGCGGCATCCTGACGGCGCGGGAGGCGATCCGGTCTGGCGCGAGGACCGCGACTTTATCGACGCCGTGCGCGGGATGCCGAACCAGATCCGGACGACCTACGCCGAGGCGTTGGAAACCCACCGGGTCGCTCTTGCCATTGCCACCTCGATGCGTACGGGCGAGGTCATCCGCCTGCCCCCCTCAACCGGTCCCGCCACCATACCGACTGGCACGCTTCTGCGGCGCGAGCCGGTGGCCCGCGACCAGCACCGCCGTATCCGAAGCCTCGGAGTCGAAGGTCCGCACCGCGCAGGGTTCTTCGACTATGAAGAAGGTCCGGCGCAATCGGGCGAGGTCCGGCTTGATACCTGTTTTACTGGCCTCTCGGCAGGTACCGAACTGACGTTCCTGAAAAATACCAATCCATATCTCTTTTCTTCCTGGGATGCCGCCGCAGGGGTGTTTCGCGACGGCGAGCCTTCTGTGCGCTATCCCGTCCCGTTCATGGGTTACATGGAAATGGGGCGCGTCATCGACAGCCAGTCGCCCGACTTCCGGAATGGTGATCTGGTGGCGGGAACCTGGGGCCACAAAAGCGGGCATACCGCCAATCCGTCCACGGACCTTCTGGTGGCCCTGCCCCCGGGGTTGGATCCCTTGCTTGGGGTATTCGTGGCCCAGATGGGACCGATTGCCGCAAATGCAATTCTGTACGCCGACGCATTGATGCACGGGCGAACGCCCGTTGATTTCGGCGCAGGCGTCAAGGGTAAGAGCGTTCTGGTCTGGGGGGGCGGCACGGTCGGTCTGTTCACTGCCCTGTTCGCGCGTGCTGCCGGCGCCGCAGAGGTCGTGGTGGCAGAACCCTCGGCCTTTCGTCGTCACATAGCGTCCAGGCTGGGGGTGCAGGCAGAACTCGAGGACGCTGCATGGCAACTGGCCAAGACCTGGGGGACGGGCACCGATCGTGGCGCTGACCTGGTGTTTCAGACCCGCGCGCACAGCGGCAGCCTGCATCTTGCCTTGCGAGCTCTGCGCGCCCAAGGCACGGTGATCGACCTTGCGTTTTATCAAGGTGGTTTGTCGGACACCCGGCTGGGCGAGGAGTTTCACCACAATGGGCTTGGCTTGATCGCGGCGCAAATCGGACGGGTTCCCTCTGGCCTGTCGGATGCGTGGACCCGCAGGCGCCTGTCCGAACAGACGCTGTCACTTCTGGCCACCGATGGTCCGGCCGTGCGTGCCCACATGATCACCCATGTGGTGCCGTTTGATGAGGCACCGGGCTTCCTGAACCATCTTGTCGCAGACCGCCCTGAATTCCTGCAAATCGTGTTCGAGGTGCCGTCGTGAATACTGTCGCGCAAACCTTCGTCGCCCAACAGCAACAGGACCGCCCGATCCGCATCCTGTTCGTGATGGCATGGCTGGTGGTAGGCGGTGAGGAAACCGAGGTTCGCCTGCTGGCCCGCGCGCTGGACCCCGCACGATACCGGATCGAAGTCCTGCCGTGTTTTAAACTGCCCGGCATGACCGACCTGACCCATGCGCAGCTAGAGGCTGCAGGGGTACGGGTTGACCGTGCTGCCTATGCGTTGTCGTTCGACGACACCGTGCGCTATCTGGAACGCAAGATGGCCGGGTGCGATATAGTGGTGTCCTGCCAGAACGTGGCCGACATTTACCCGGCGCTGGAGCGTTTGAGGCATCGCCCGCCTCTGATCGAACACGGCGGGCTGGTCGGGGAAGCGCTCGCGGGGCCCAAGCACTTTACCACCCGCTATGTCGGGGTCTGCGACACCATCCGCGCCGCCGCCGCCAGCCGGATGCCTGACAGACCGCAGGATGCGCGCGCAATCCCGTCGATGGTCGACCTTGACGCATACCGCACCGACCGCCGGGCCCCCGTTCGCGCCGCGTTGGGTCTGGCACCGGATGATCTGCTTGTCGGCTGGGTTGGCCGTCTTGATCGCAAGAAACGGGTAGAAGATTTCATTGAAGCCGCCGCGCAGGTATCAGATCCGCGCGCGCGGTTTGTGGTTGTGGGTGGCCCGGATGCTTTCATGCCCGAGTATGCGCAGGAATTGCACATGCTGGCAGACCGGCTGGGCATGTCACACCGCATCATGTTTCTGGGCGACCGGGCGGATGTGGCCGACCTGTTGATGGCGATGGACATCTTTGTGTGGCTGTCGCGCGGCGAAGGCATGCCCCATGTCATCGCCGAAGCCGGGGCAGCCGGTCTGCCGGTTATCGCCACTGCAGACAACGGCGCCGTTGAGCAGATCCGCGATGGGGAAACCGGGCTGTTCGTGCCGCATGAAAGTCCTGCCGACGTTGCCAAGGCGATCACCACCCTGCTGGGATCGCCGGAAATGCGCCGCCGTCTTGGGGAGGGTCTGCGGGCGCATGTGACCCAAACCTACGCAGTGCCGGTCGTAGTCGACCAATGGAAAGCCCTGTTCCGCGAGGTGCTTGCCGGTCGACAGGCCCCGCCGCCGTCACTGTTCCGCAGCTTTGTGCAAGGGGGGTTCGAGTGTTCGTCGCACCGCTTGCGGTCGGGCCGGCGGATCGACGTGATCGCGGCCACCAGACACGACATCCACGCCGAGACCGACTATCGCCAGCTGTCCGGTATAGGTCTGCGCACTGTCCGGGATGGTCTGCGCTGGCACCTGATCGAGACGGCGCCCGGCTGCTACGACTTTGCCAGTTACCTGCCCATGCTGCGGGCGGCGCAGCGGGCGGGTACGCAGGTCATCTGGGATCTGCTGCACTACGGCTGGCCCGATGACATCGATATCTGGTCGCCGTCTTTCGTCGATCGCTTCGCACGTTTTGCCCGTGCGGCGGCAGAGGTAGTGCAGGCCGAGACTGACGCAGTTCCGCTGTGGTGTCCCGTCAACGAGATCTCGTTCATGGCCTGGGCAGGCGGTGATGCAACCTATCTCAATCCCTTTGCTGCTGGACGTGGTTACGAGCTGAAGGTGCAACTGGCCCGTGCCAGCATCGCCGCCATGGACCAACTGCGCGACGTAGATCCCCGCGCCCGTTTCGTCCATTGCGAGCCGCTGATCTCCATCCACCACGACCCCGCAACTGGCCGACCTCGAGCCGAGGCCGAAGGCTGGCATCAAGCACAGTTTCAGTCGTTCGAGCTTCTGATGGGGCGGATGTGGCCGCAGATCGGCGGGATGCCAGATTATCTTGATATTGTCGGGGTCAATTATTACTCCAACAACCAATGGATTCACGGTGGCCCGCCCATCGACATCGGTCATCCCCTCTATCGTCCTCTGTCAGACCTGCTCTTTGAAACCTTTGCCCGGTATCGCCGACCGATCCTCGTTTCGGAAACTGGGGTCGAAGGGGACCGACGGGCGGACTGGTTCCGCTATGTCTCGGCAGAGGTGGCACATGCGCGCGCTCGAGGGGTAGTGGTGTAAGGCATCTGCCTGTATCCGGTCGCTGACCACCCGGGATGGGACGATGACCGACTGTGTCCGAATGGTTTGCTGAGCCATCAGGGGACCCAACAGGGACGCACGGTTCATGCACCTCTTTTGCAGGCAATTTACGAGTCTCCGTGGGGATGCTGATCAGCCGGGGCGACTCTCGCTACTCATCGAAGCTTTCTTATAGGTACAGGACGCGCGCCTCATTGATGAAACCGATCATTCTGGTTCGGCCCATCTGTGGTGCAGTTTAGACAGGAAGTTTTGCGGACCCACACCCGCGACCATTGCGATCTCTTTGTTCTTCAGGCGGAGACTGGCGTTGGCACAGACGATGAAGGGAACGCAAAGCTCAGAAGTTCGTTGATCCTTAGTAAAAGGAGGATGTCATGCAAGAAAAACTGCCGTCGAACGAGGCCCTTCGCAAAAAGGGCGGCGTGATCGATCAACGCCAGCAACAGATCGATCCTGCGGGCAAGCATCGCGACGACCCAAACAATGTCGCCAAGCGGTCACAAAAGCAGCCGGGCCAAGATCTGCGGGACCCGCAAAATGGGTACTCCGATGCCGAATGAGCCAAAACACGCAAAGGAAAAACGGGTCGAGCCAGAAAAACGGCAAAATGCGCAGGGCGATCACGAGGGCTCTGCACATTCCCCTGACGAATTCGATGCACTAAACCCGCAGAAGCAAGGGCTCGGAGACGGGAAGCCGAAGGGTGCCCACAATACAGGCATCCCGGACGTCTAAGGCATGCTGTTGGCGATGACGGTTCGAGCTTACGCACGAAAAATTCTGCAGAGCGCCGCATAATGTGAGGCACACCATTGTGCGATCTCTGTTCAGGCGTTGGACCTTCATTCGAAGAGGGCAATTCGATCCCTCGGCGGGTCTTCAAGTTTCGGCCCTAGACCAGTTAGGTCTTCAGCAATTTGAAGAGGCTTTCAACGGCAAAATTGTTATAACAGTTACCCTTTCCAACCGTAGACACCAGATAGCCGTGCTTGCGAAGCAGCTTCTGATAGTCATGGGCGCAGTACAGGTGCACCTGTTACCCGGCCAGCGATTGCAGGGAAACCGCTGGCGAGCAACGCAACGATGGCAACAGACCCTGAAGACCCGCATCTTGCTAGAAGTCCGCTGCACCGAGGGCTAGCTCGAAGCTGCCATCGCCGCCTTCATCGATCACACCAACAATCGCCGCTTCCACGAGAGCAACGGCACCCTAATCCCGGCTGGCGACTCCTTCGGTCACGGTGAAAACATCCTCGCCGAAAGGCGGTGCATCAAAAAAAACCATCCAAAACCGCCGTTCGAACCATCAGCGTCGAGCGGGATAAACTGAAACCGATGAGCCAAAGCCCTCCGATCTGAAATCAGGCTCCCAGTTCTAAATCATGCGCCGGCGGACATTTCGGGAGATAGCCCGGACATGCCCTCATCGAATGGGAGATGCTACGTTGGGAATATTTGGAAATCGGCCGAGATTGTTACATCAGTCAGGAGACTTTCACGGATTGCTATCGCATATCATCGTCACCCGCTCCGCT
>JANNNF010000543.1:0-6017 GCA_031398405.1 Rhodobacterales bacterium
TTGCTGGCGGGGGCGGTGGCGATCTATGTGGTCAGTTCGCAACTGGGTTTTGAGGCCATCCTTGCAGGGCACCGCCCGCATGTGTTTGGCACCCCGTTCTATGCGGGCTGGGGCCTGTCAGAGGACCGTCAACCCCTGCACCGCCGCCGCCGCATCCTGACCAGGGCACAGCTTTTCGCAGGTGCCATGATCGAGGCCCCGCTGTGGTACGACCCGTGCCGAGACAGGCTGTGCAGCTTTGAAGAGGCGGTTGATCAGTTGGAGGCCGAGGTGCGGGCCTTCCGCCAAGATCGTCACGGCCATGTGGCCACGGGCATGCGTCTGTGGAAACGCGGGCGCTTACAGGCGGTGTTTGGCCAGTACAAGCCGCTGATATTCATCAAGGAACCGGAGCGCGCGGCCCGCGTTGCTGCGCAACAGACACGCCCCCTTCTGATATGGGCTGGGAAAGAGCCTGACGGATTCAGCGCCAAAACCAAAATCCTGCGCGTGGAGGATGGATTTTTGCGCTCGCGTGGTCTGGGCGCAAACCTGATCCCCCCGCTCAGCCTCGTCACCGACGATCTGGGCATCTATTACGACCCCACGCGCCCCTCACGACTGGAGGCGCTGATGACCGCACCCCTGCCTTCTGGCGGCCACGCCCGCGCGGAAAAACTGATCGACGCCCTGAACACCGCAGGCATCACCAAATATAACGTGGGAAGCACGGCTTTGCCCGCCTTGCCCCCTGGCCGCCGCATCCTTGTTCCCGGGCAGGTCGAGGATGACGCGTCAATTCTGAAAGGTGCCGGGTTGGTGCGCACAAACCTTGGCCTGCTGCAGACTGCCATCGCAGCCAATCCGGGCGCGGCGATCCTGTACAAACCCCACCCAGACGTCGAAGCAGGCCTGCGTCCCGGCGCGATTGCGACCCTGCCGGACGGCGTTATCGCCGTCCCAGGCATTGATACGGCGACGCTGCTTGGCGTTGTGGATGCGGTCTGGACGATGACCTCACTTCTGGGGTTTGAGGCCCTGCTGCGCGGCAAATCTGTCACGACCCTTGGCGTTCCGTTCTACGCAGGTTGGGGGCTTACCACCGATCTGGGGCGAATTCCCGACCGCCGCCTGCGTAAACCCGATGGCAGCCTGACCCGCATCGACCTTGCAACGCTGGCTCATGCTGCCCTGATCGCCTACCCGCGCTATTATGACCCTGTGTCAAAGCGCCCCTGCCCGCCCGAAGTGGCCCTGCACCGCCTGATCCTCGGCCCGCTGCCAAGACCTGGTGCCGCCAACCGCCTGCTGGCCAAACTGCAAGGTTTTTTCGCCAGCCAAGCCCGCTTCTGGCGCTGAACTCCCACATTCTATCTAGAATTTGCGGTCGTCTTTGTGGAAGTATCTCACGGGGGGAGAGGTATTGGAGGATGCCAATGTTTCGATGAAGGTTTGAAACCCTCAATCGACAAATACCCCTCCCGCTACGCCCGCCGTATTGGAACCACCTTCACGGCTGCCCGAAACGCGCTCAACACTGCGTCCGCGCCATGCACATCTGCCAGCCGCAAAAGGCGAAACCGGACAGCCGCCATTTCGGTGAAATAGCGCAGATAGGCCGCGTTCAGCCCGGCCCCGGTGATCGCGCCCAACACAGGCACCGCTTGCGCCACCAGCTTTTGCCCCAATGCTGCCGCCAATTTGGGCGCAACCTTAGCGATGATCGTCTGAACCGCCGGCCCGGTCAGGGTCAGACGGGCGGATAGGAAAGAGGTATTGCCGCCATCATCGCCGTCCAGCGGGCTGCCAGCGCCAAACACTTGCAAACACTCTGCCCGGATCGCAGGATCTTCCGGGTCAAAACCCGCCGCCGCCGCCTCGCGCTGAATGGCGTGCAGAATGACGGTGATGGTCACCGGCAATTCCGCCAATGATGTCACAATACCGCCCGCCCCACCGACAGCACCCGACGCCATGGCCGCAACCAACGGCCCGCGCGGTCCCATTTCGGGCCCGATCTGCGCCCCCTTGGCCGCAACTCCGTAAGCCGCTGACAACGCCTGTGCCACCACCGCCTCTACACGGTCGCGCAGTGCGGCTGGCATCATCCACATCTTGCCTTCCAGCGTGCCGCCAAGTTTGTTTACCAAAATCATAACCGGGCCATTGGCACGGTTATATCGCCGCACAAGCGGGGCAAGATCATCTGCAAGGTTTGGTGCATCGGTGTATGAAATATCCATGCCGATAATGTGGGTAATGACGCCGCGATGTGCAAGCCGCCATCTGCAACGGGTCAAGTCGCTTTCGTCACCGCCCCGACGACCCCATCCCAAGCCCCCAGCTTTAGCGCCAGCCCCAACACTCTGTCCGGGTTGGTCGGCGGGGGCATCGTGACACCCTCCAGCCTGCGAAAACCAAACCGCGCGTAATAGGGCGCATCCCCAACCAGCAGCACGCGTTCCCATCCCAGACGCCGAGCCTCGGCCAGGCTTTCATTGATCAGCAGCCCGCCCAACCCCTCGCCCTGCCGGGTCGGATGCACGGCCACCGGCCCCAACAGCAGCGCATCCTGCCCGCCTGCCTCAATCGGCCAGTACCGGATCACAGCCGCCAGTGTGTTGTCATCATCGCGCAAGATCAAACACAATGCCGCCACAGTAGGCACCCCGTCGCGCAGCCGATAAGACGAAAGCGCGGTGCGACCCGGCGCAAAGCAAAGGTCATAAAGGGCCTCCACCTCCCACCAGTCATCCTCGATTTCTTCTTCCAGCCGGTACATCTGTGCCCATCTCGAATCTTCTGGAAACGCCCGTAACACGCGCGTATGTCACAGACAAATAGCAATGAGGCCACGATGTTTTATCAGCCCAAAGATGGCCACGGCCTGCCGCACAATCCGTTCAACGCCATCGTCACCCCCCGCCCGATCGGCTGGATTTCAACGCGCGGCAGTCTGGGTGACAACCTCGCCCCCTATTCGTTTTTCAATGCCATAGCCTATGTGCCGCCACAGGTCATGTTCGCCTCAACTGGCGCAAAAGACAGCCTGCGCAACATCCGTGAAACGGGGGTGTTTGCAGTAAACATTGTGGCCGAAGCGCAAATGCAAGGCATGAGCGACACTTCAGCCACCCTGCCGCCTGGGGTGGATGAGTTCAGTCATGCTGGCATCGCCAAGACTGAGTGTAGCACGATCGCCGCCCCCCGCGTGGCAGACAGCCCGGCAACGCTGGAATGTCGCATGACGCAAATCATTCCGGTTCTGGGCCGCGACAATTATCTGATTTTGGGCGAGGTAACAGGTGTTCATCTGGCTGATGATTGCATGGTGAATGGCCGCTTTGATGCCACCCGTTACCTTCCTGTCGCCCGAATGGGCTACCGCGACTATACTGTGGTGCGCGACGTGTTTGAAATGATCCGCCCCGACGAAAGCTGACCTGTCAGGGTGCTTCTCAGGGTGCTTCGCGGTGAGGGTTGCCGTCTTTGGCAAGGCTTGACTTCGGAATGGTCGGATCATTCCTCCGGTTTTCAACACGTTTCTTGCTGACCAAGGCAAACACAGCAACGGCAAGCAGGGTCAGCAGTGCCAGCACTGGCACGATTGTGGCATAATCCATATCCATTCGGTATCCTTTCTGGTTGCAGGGTCACAACGCAACAACCCCTGCGTGGTTCCACACCAGCCCTTTCCTCCATCTGAAACGCCGCCTAAGCTGATCCCGAAACAGCAAAAGGGGCGACCTATGCAAACCATGATCGGCGTGATTGGCGGGTCCGGGGTGTCCCAGATCGACGGGCTGGAAGGGGAAAGCTGGCTCTCGGTCAAGACCCCGTGGGGTCGCCCCTCGGATGATATTCTGGTGGGCCGCCTGAACGGCATTCCGATGGCGTTCCTGCCCCGGCACGGGCGTGGCCATGTGCATACGCCCACATCCGTGCCTTACCGCGCCAACATTGACGCGCTGAAACGCCTCGGCTGCACCGATGTGGTGGCGGTGTCGGCAGTGGGGTCGCTGCGCGCGGATTACGCACCGGGCGATTTCGTGATCGTGGACCAGTACATCGACCGCACCTATGCCCGAGAGGCCAGCTTTTTTGGCCCCGGATGTGTCGCGCATGTCGGCTTTGCGCACCCGACCTGCCCCCGTCTGGCCGAGGCGTGTGCCCAAGGTGCGGGCGTCAAAATCCACCGTGGTGCCACCTATATCGCCATGGAAGGCCCGCAGTTTTCCACCCTTGCTGAAAGCCGCCTGTACCGCAGTTGGGGGGCAGACGTGATTGGCATGACCGGCCTGCCCGAGGCCAAACTGGCCCGCGAGGCCGAACTGTGCTATGCGTCGGTCGCCATGGTCACCGATTACGACTGCTGGCACGAAGGGCATGGCGCGGTCGATGTCAGCATGGTCATTGCTACCCTGACCGCGAACGCCGGGGCCGCGCGCACCTTGATCGCGCGGCTGCCCGGCCTTTTGGGGCCCGACCGCGCGCCTTGCCCGCACGGCTGCGACCGCAGCCTTGATCACGCGCTGATGACCGCGCCTGCGATGCGCGACCCTGATCTACTGGCGAAACTTGATGCGGTGGCTGGCCGCATGCTGAAAGGCTGACCCGATGAAAACCGTCAAGGACTATATCCGCACCATCGTGGATTTCCCGCACGAAGGCATCCTGTTCCGCGATGTGACCACGTTGTTCGCCGACCCGCGTGGGTTTCGCA
Organism: Rhodobacterales bacterium; assembly: GCA_031398405.1. Classification (GTDB taxonomy): domain Bacteria; phylum Pseudomonadota; class Alphaproteobacteria; order Rhodobacterales; family Rhodobacteraceae; genus JANNNF01. The sequence goes on from JANNNF010000543.1 coordinate 4,703, forward strand.
TGTGTGTGGACCAGTTGCTGGCCCCCTATGCCGGGTTGGCGATAGACAAGGTGGTAGGGCTCGAAGCGCGCGGCTTCATCCTTGGCGGGGCGGTGGCGCACCAACTGTCCACCGGGTTTGTGCCGATCCGCAAGAAGGGCAAGCTGCCGGGGCAGACGATTTCGCAGGCCTACACGCTGGAATATGGCGAGGCCGTGGTCGAGGTGCATGAAGATGCAATGCTACCAGATGAAAAAGTGCTGCTGGTGGACGACCTCTTGGCCACCGGCGGCACGGCCGAGGCCGGGATCAAGCTGATCGAACGGCTGGGCGCACAGGTCATCGGCTGCGCCTTCGTCGTCGATCTGCCCGATCTGGGTGGGCGCGCCAAACTGAAGGCCATGGGGATGGAGGTTCACGCGCTGTGCGCGTTCGAGGGGCTATAATTCCTGCGCCTGATGCTTGCATAAACCTTTCGCTAAGGAATCACGGTTAATCATGCAGATGTTCGGTTCACCCAACCGAACGTCACGCTGCTTGCAACACGTGACGATACTCACCCCCCCACGCCCCGTCGGGAAACCGGCGGGGCGCTTTTGCGTGGCGCGCGCTCTTACGCCTGCGTGTCAAAGATCGGATCGAACCCGCCCCAGACCATGCGCTTGCCGTCAAACGGCATCTCGGGCATGTTTTTCCAACGCTCGTCTGTCTCCATCTTCTTGCTTGCAGCATCAAAGCTTTGCTTGTCCGGCCATTCGATCCACGAAAACACGATTGCTTCATCGTCTTTGGCCAAAACCGCACGCTTGAAGTCCGTCACCTTGCCGTCGGCGATATCTTCGCTCCACGTCTCGACCACCCGCAGGGCACCGTATTCCTTGAAAATGGGGGCCGCAGCCTTGGCAGATTCGATGTAGGCCTGCTTTTTGGCCTTGGGCACCGCCACCAGAAATCCTTGAACATAAGCCATTATGAGTCCTCCTGTGCAATGAGGATACTCCGCACACGGGGAAACGCCCGCATAATCCCGGCAGCCGTCCAAATGTCACGGCTTTCCGCCTATGCCCCCCCTCCCTAGCGCAACACTGCCCCCGGATTCATGATCCCCACCGGGTCCAACGCCGCCTTGATCGCGCGCATGGCGGCCAGGCCAGCCGGATCACCGTAGCGTTCCAGATCATCCACCTTCAGCCGTCCGATGCCGTGTTCGGCGGACACTGACCCGCCCAATGCATGCACCAGATCGTGGACCACGTCTTTCACACGGTCACGCTGTGCGTCGTGGTCGGCGCGGGTGCGGCCCGGCACGGGGAAGACGTTATAGTGCAAGTTCCCG
>JANNNF010000046.1:0-12156 GCA_031398405.1 Rhodobacterales bacterium
GGCTGTGGCCGAAGGCTTGGCAGATTTACGCAGCGATCTTGCTGCAATGGGCTTGCCTCTGATCGTTCGGGTCGGTGAGGCAGTGCAAGTGCTGGACCGGCTGGCTCGTCGGCACCGCATTGCCCAAATGGTCAGCCATGAAGAAACCGGAAATTTCTGGACCTATGGGCGCGACCTCAGGGTCGGCGCTTGGGCAAAGGCCGCTGGCATCCGTTGGCAGGAACTGCCGCAATGCGGTGTGGTGCGGCGTTTGCGGGGGCGGGACGGCTGGGCTGCGCTGCGCGACGGGTTCATGGTACAACCCTTGGTCGCGGTGCCCGGCCTGACCCCGGTTGCAGGCTTGGCGGCGCTTGAACCGGGGCACATTCCAACCGCGCGTGGCTTGCGCTTGATCGAGGACGCCTGCCCGCATCGCCAGACAGGGGGGCGGACACAGGCGCTGACGACCTTGGACAGCTTTCTTGGCCACCGGGGGCAACCTTACCGTCGGGCCATGTCCTCGCCCCTGTCGGCCGAGCGTGCCTGTTCGCGGCTGTCGCCGCACATTGCCACGGGAACGTTGTCGCTGCGTGAGGTGGTGCAGGCCACTACGGCGCGGGCGGCAGAAAAGCCCGGTGGACACTGGACGGCTGCACTGGCCAGCTTTCAGTCGCGCCTCGTGTGGCGCGACCATTTTGTGCAGAAGCTGGAAGATCAGCCGTCGATAGAGACGCGCTGTCTGCACCAGGGGGCCGAGGCTTTACGCCCCCGCGACAGTGACGCCGCGCTGTTGGAGGCGTGGTCTGTGGGCGATACCGGGTTGCCTTTTCTGGACGCCTGCATGCGCTATCTGAACGCCACAGGGTGGTTGAATTTCAGGATGCGGGCAATGGTGATGGCAGTGGGTTCTTATCATCTGTGGCTGGATTGGCGGCAAACGGGGGCGGTGCTGGCGCGGCGTTTTACCGACTATGAACCCGGCATCCACTGGCCGCAGGTACAGATGCAGTCGGGGACCACAGGGATCAACGTACCCCGCATCTACAACCCCGTGAAACAAGGGTCGGATCAAGACCCAACGGGTGCGTTCACCCGCCGCTGGTGCCCGGAACTGGCTGAAGTGCCAGACGCGTTCTTGCAGCAACCGTGGAAATGGCCCGGCGCGCAAGGTCTGCTGGGTCGCCGTTACCCCGAACCTGTAGTCGATGTGACTGCGGCTGCCCGTGCCGCGCGCGTTGCGGTGTTTGGCGCGCGCAAAGTCCCCGGCTTTGGCGCACAGGCCGCCGCTATCGTAGACCGCCACGCCAGCCGGGCGGACGCGCGGTTTGTCAACGACCGCGCCCCGCGCGCGCGGAGGGCGGCAAAGCCCGTCGACACTCAACTGTGTCTGGACCTGTAATGGCGCGGATGGTCAAAAAGGGCGACCTGCCCAGCAAGACCTGCGCCACTTGCGGCAAACCCTTCGCATGGCGCAAGAAATGGGCAAAGGTCTGGGACGAGGTGCGTTACTGTTCCGACCGTTGCAGGGGCGCGAAACCGGGCCAGTCGAAGTAGTGGGCAGAATGGCCTTCAGTCTCGTCGGCGAAGGCCTCTAAAGCCCCGCCGACAATATATTCAATTGGTCTGCACAGGTGCCCCAGCCCTCGTGAAAGCCCATAGCGTCATGCTGGTCTCGGATCACCTTGTCCTTGTGCATTGCCAGCGCGCGGTAGAGCGTTCCCGTGCCCTCCGGCTCCATCGTAATCACAGCGGTAAAGCCGAACATCGCAGCCCCTGCTGGGCGAAAGCCGGCCACCAGCGCGTCGGTAAACACGACACGGCGTTCTGGTACTACGTCCAGAATGCACCCTTCCAATCCGTTGTCGCCGTGATCCGGGATCACCATCAGCGTGTAAAACCGCCCCCCCGGCACCAGATCCACCACCATGTCACGAATCCAGACGGGTTTGGGCACCCACCATTGCTTCATCAACTCAACATCCGACCAGCAGCGCCACACCTTGGCAGGCGGGGCGGTAAAATGGCGTATTATTTCAAGGTCGGTCTCGGGATTCAGGTCCATTGTCTTCCTCCATCGTGTTCATAAACGCTTCCAGTCGGTCGGTTTGCGCGCTCCATTCGGCGCGGGCCTGCGCCAGCCAGTCGCCAGCAAAGGTCAGTGTCTGCGGCTGCACCCGGCACAGGCGGCTGCGCCCGGCCTTGTCGGTGACAATCAAACCCGCAGCCTCCAGTACCGACAGGTGCCGCATCACGGTCGGCAACGCGAGCCCGGTGGGCCGCGCCAAGACAGTCACAGCCACCGCCCCCCCCCCGATCTGCGCCAACATGGCGCGGCGGGTGGGATCGGACAATGCGTGAAAAACCAGCGACAGGTCGATATCATGCTTAGCCATTATGCTAAGTATCATTGACCACCTTTTCGCGCAACACCCGGATGGATTTTCAATGCAATCCAGAAGCTGTTGCCACCATCCTGTCGCACACCACGGGCCCGGGTTTCCTTGCCCCAAGTCCGCGAGGACGCTATTGTGTGCCATCGCATACCAAACGAAAGGCGTCCCCGATGGTTCAGCGCATATTCCTTGGCGGCTTGCAGGTGGATACCCGCCTTGCCAGCTTTATCGCCGATCACGCTCTGCCTGGCACCGGGATTGCGCCAGCTGCGTTCTGGAATGGCTTTGGAGCCGCGCATACCAAGCTTGGCCCGCAGATTGCCGCAGCCCTTGCCACCCGCGAAACCATGCAGCAGCAGATTGACGCTTGGCACATCGCCCGGCGCGGTCAAACCCACGACGCCGCATCCTACCGCGGTTTTCTGACCGAGATCGGCTATCTGGCACCCGTGCCTGCTGATTTCCAGATTGAAACCACGGGGGTCGACCCTGAAATGGCGCTGACCCCCGGTCCGCAACTGGTGGTGCCCGTGATGAACGCACGCTATGCGTTGAACGCAGCCAACGCCCGGTGGGGCAGCTTATATGATGCGCTTTACGGCACTGATGCCATGGGCGATCTGCCGACAAGTCCCACCTACGACCCAGCCCGAGGGGGCCGCGTTATCGCATGGGGCCGCGCATTTCTGGATGATGCCGCGCCCTTGGCCACAGGCTCCCACGCCGACGCCCCCCGCTATGTCGTAATCGATGGCGTTCTGCATCCTGCACTGAAAGACGCTACCCAATTTGCGGGCTATCGCGGCACCCCTGATGCCCCCAATGCGATTTTGCTTAAAAACAACCGCCTGCACATCGTGCTGCGGATCGACACCGGCCACCGCATTGGTGCGCAAGACCGGGCGGGTGTCGCCGATATCCGGCTGGAATCCGCCCTGTCCGCGATCATGGACTGTGAAGATTCCGTCGCTGCCGTCGATGCCTCCGACAAAGTGCTGGCCTATACCAACTGGCTGGGTCTGATGCGCGGTGATCTGACCGAAGACCTGATCAAGGACGGCCGCCCCCAGACCCGCCGTCTTGCCCCCGACTTCGCCTTCACCGCCCCCCATGGCGGCGAGGTGACCCTCAAAGGCCGCGCCCTGATGCTGGTGCGCAACGTCGGCCATCTGATGACCACGCCCGCCATTCTGGACGGCCAGGGCCATGAGATTTCCGAAGGCCTGATGGATGCCTTCGTGACCACCCTGTGTGCTATGCACGACCTGCAAAAAGAGGGCGGGACCCGCAACTCGACATGCCAATCGGTCTATGTGGTGAAGCCCAAGATGCACGGGCCGGATGAGGTTGCGCTAACCTGCGCCATCTTTGATGAAGTTGAGGCGACGCTTGGCCTGCCCGCCAATACTGTCAAACTCGGGATCATGGATGAGGAACGCCGTACCTCAGCGAACCTGTCCGCCTGCATTTATGCCGCCAAACACCGGGTTGCCTTCATCAACACCGGCTTCCTTGACCGCACTGGCGACGAAATTCACACCAGCATGGAAGCCGGGCCAATGGTGCCTAAGGGCGACATGAAGGCGCAGCCGTGGATCAAGGCCTATGAGGATCGCAATGTGGATATCGGCCTTGCCTGCGGCTTTAAAGGCCGCGCGCAGATCGGCAAGGGCATGTGGGCGATGCCAGACTTGATGGCAGACATGCTCGCGCAAAAACAGGCGCATCCGATGGCCGGGGCCACCTGCGCCTGGGTACCCTCGCCCACTGCCGCCACCCTGCACGCCACGCATTACCACCGTGTCGATGTATTGGCCCGGCAGTCTGAGATCGCAACCCTTGGCCCCCGTGCGACGCTGGACCAACTGCTGACAATCCCTCTGGGCACCGGGCAGAACTGGTCCTCCGAAACCATCCAGTCCGAGGTCGATAACAACGCGCAAGGCATCTTGGGCTATGTCGTCCGTTGGATTGATCAGGGCATCGGTTGTTCCAAAGTTCCCGACATCCATGATGTGGGTCTGATGGAAGACCGCGCCACCTGCCGCATATCCGCGCAAGCATTGGCGAACTGGCTGCACCACGGCGTGATATCAGAGGCGCAGGTCATCGCCACCCTTCGCAAGATGGCGGCCGTGGTTGACCGCCAGAATACAGGCGATTCTGCCTATACCCCTATGGCCCCCCGTTTTGACGGGCAGGCCTTTCGTGCCGCCTGCGATCTGGTGCTAAAAGGACGCATTCAGCCTTCTGGCTACACTGAACCCGTCCTGCACACCCGGCGCCTGCAAGCCAAGGGCTGACGTCCCAGATTGCTCTTTTCAAATACTGCCCCGTACGGTTAACGCCGGGGGCAATCGCCCTACCCCAGATCAAGCGCTATCGCATGGACTCGGGCGTTCAGATCGCCCAAAGCGGCCTGAACCGCCCGGTGCCGGGCGACGCGCGACAAGGGGGCCAAAGACGTTGCCCGCACGCGAATACTGAAATGGCTGGCCCCCGACCCGTCATCGCCCGAATGTCCCGCGTGTTTGTGGCTATCGTTCACCACCAGCAACTCGTCCGGCTGAAACGCCGCGCGCAGCCGCGCCTCGATCTCATCTTTCACATTGATTTTGCCACTCACGGTCATTTTCCCGATCTCCCCCTTCAATCTGCCGCCAAATACCGTAAGATCATGGCCCCGAGTCATATATGCGCCGCATAGGCTCTGTCGGAAAGGCCTGCCCATGTCCACCCGCCCCCCGTTCGAGTTCGACATTCGTGTGTCGTCCGACAAGAAACGCAAGAAAACCGTCCGTCGCGGCATGTCCGGCGCATTCGAGACGTCTGTTCGTGCCTGCGATTATCCTGACTGCAAGGAACAAGGGGCCTACCGCGCCCCCAAATCGCCCGAGCTGCTGGATGAGTTTTTCTGGTTCTGCAAAGACCACATCCGCGAATATAATTTGAAGTGGAACTTCTTTCAGGGCAGCACCGATGATGAGTTTCAGAAGTTTCTGGACAAAGACCGTCTTTGGGGGCGGGAAACCAAGCCGTTCAGTCAGAAGGATGATGGCCGCGCCTGGGCTCGTCTGGGGGTGAACGACCCGATGTCATTGCTGGGTGAAAAGGCCACGCAAAACCCCGGCAAAGTGGTCGTCGCCACCTCAACCCGCAAACTGCCCCCCACGGAACGCAAGGCGCTGGAAATTCTAGATGCCCGCGACACCTGGACGAAACCCGAAATCCGCAAGCAATACAAATCGCTTGTCAAAGATCTGCACCCCGACATGAACGGCGGCGACCGATCCGACGAGGACCGCCTGCAAGAAGTGGTCTGGGCGTGGGATCAGATCAAGGACAGTCGGTTTTTCCGGGAATAACAGAACCCGCGAAGGTTCAAAGGTCGCGCTATCCTGCATGGCGCGATGACCAATTGGGTACCATCAGCGCCCAACTTGAAGATGCAGTGTCGAGTTTGGGGGCGTACATCGACGCCACAATTATCACCCCTTCAACACGCGATATCGCCAGAGGGGCTCATCAACTTGCGCGCCGCATTCGCCCCAAATTTCGACCGATGGATGGCCTATCAATCGCGAGTTGCCGTGTGAAGGGCTGATCAGGCCATGCCCGACGCCTTTAGCGTGCTGCCGCTTTGACTTGCCGACCCCGCGAGTTTGGCCCATGCCGCGTGCATAACCGAGTCTTCCGCAGCCAGCCCGGGTTGGCATGACAGCAGCCTCTTTGGCCTCAACCCCGAAAGGCGTGTCATTTGCAACCGACCGTACCTCTGCCTTCGCCATCTTTTAAACCAACTCGGTGCCTGCGCCATTGCTGGTTGGCGGGAAAGTCGTAGTCGGTGCAACTGTCTGGCGGTCTTCACTCGCCTCGCATGGGTAGACCGCCACCTTCGCACCAACTATCACCTGGCGTTGAATAAGCCATAGCCGCGCTCCAGCCCGGCAATCCGAAACCCCGCCGAGCCGGACCCCACATCGACCACGCAGGCGGGCAGCGCACACAGCTCCGCCAGCCGACGTGCCCACACGCTCTTCCCGATTTCGGCCGGGCCGTTCAGGACCAAGGGCGGCAGGCGCAGACCGACATCGCCGCTACGTGCCAACCGACGCAGGCCATGCCATGCCACATGCGTGGCCGGCCCCATCCAAGGCATCTTGGCGTGCAGGGAAGCGGCCAGCTCGTCCGCTTAAGCTTCATTGCCGGGCGAGGTGAACCTCGCGCCGGTCTTCAGGACAGAGAGCCGCTTGATCTTTTCAGCCTTGAGATGGGCAAAACCGGACATCGCAATGCGGCACTGAATCAGCAGGGCGGTCCGGCGCCTGATCTTGTTCAAATCCGCCGTCGTCATGCTTATGCCCACTATGCCCCCGTCCCCGACGGTGTCGAATTGAAATCCTGAGATCTCAGGGGTTCCATTTGCCGAACCGGTGACGCCGAGCCCGTTTTTCCGGTTTCGATACATTTTCAGAAATTGGGTCAGACGATCTTTGATCGTCAGGGTGTCGCCCTGAAATAAGCGGGCGTCGATGAATTCGATGGTGGGCATGGGAAGTCCTCAGTCCGTGGAAGATGGACGAGACCGGATAGCGGCGCTGCGGGGGTGGGGATGTGGACAGGAAGAGACCATGTTCAGCCTCGGCGAGCGAGGGTCAGCTGTAGATCGGTCGTATAGGGCGTGTGGGCATGATCCCGTTCACGCCATCTGGATGCATCCGATTTTTCAGACGTCAAGCGGGGGAAATTGGGCGTTTATGACGCCGCCCGGGCCGACCTCGCTTTCGGAGGGTTTTCGTGTCGACCGGCCCGGTTACAGGCCAATGGACAAACTATGCTTGGCACGATGGAAAAAAAACGCACCGGAATGGACAAACTTTCCGGTGCATTTCACTCGGTTCAGCCCTGCCTAATTACCCACATTTGGAATAGCCACAGGACGCGCAGGTCATGCAGCCTTCCACCATCCGCAAATCATAACTGCCGCAGGACGAACAGCTTTTGGAGCGCGGCGCACCCATTGCAACCACCTCGGCCTGCGGGTCGGATTTCAGGCCCAGACCTTCTCCCGCGATAAAGCCGATTTCGATCAGGTGGCGCTCAATCACACCGCCGATGGCCGCAAGGATCGACGGGATGTAGCGCCCTTCCATCCATGCCCCCCCACGCGGATCGAACACTGCTTTCAATTCCTCCACCACAAACGAAATATCCCCGCCGCGCCGGAACACTGCCGAAATCATACGTGTCAGGGCTACAGTCCACGCGAAATTCTCCATGTTCTTGGAATTGATGAACACCTCAAACGGGCGGCGGTGACCTGCGATGATGATATCATTCACAGTGATATACAGCGCATGTTCGCTGCCTGGCCATTTCAACTTGTAGGTCGCCCCCTCCAGCGCCGACGGGCGGTCCAGCGGGTCGGACAGGTAGACCACCTCCGCCCCCTCGCCCCGCATCTGCGCGGGTGCCTCGGACGGGGTCTTGTTGGATGCCTCCGATACCGTCAGCACCGAACCTGTGACCGCATTGGGCCGATAGGTGGTGCAACCTTTGCACCCTTGGTCCCAGGCGGCCATATAGACCTGCTGGAAATCCTCAAAGCTGATATCTTCCGGGCAGTTAATGGTTTTAGAAATGCTGCTGTCGACCCATTTCTGCGCTGCCGCCTGCATCCGTACATGATCCATCGGAGGCAGGGTCTGGGCGTTCACGAAATAGTCGGGCAAGGGCGCGTCACCATACAAGTCACGCCACAAGCGGACGGCGTAATCCACCACTTCCTCTTCGGTGCGTGATCCGTCTTTTTGCAACACCTTGCGGGTGTAGGCATAGGCAAACACCGGCTCGATCCCGGAACTCACGTTGCCCGCATAAAGGCTGATCGTTCCGGTCGGTGCGATAGAGGTCAACAGCGCGTTGCGGATACCGTGCTGCCGGATCGCATCGCGTACATCCACATCCATCTGCGCCATAGCGCCCGAGGCGAGGAACTTATCGGCGTCAAACAGCGGAAACGCCCCCTTTTCCCGGGCAAGATCCACCGAGGCAAGGTAGGCAGACCGTGCAATCGCGTGCATCCAGTGTTCGGTCGTCGCTGCGGCCTCAGCCGACCCATAGCGCAAGCCCACCATCAGCAGCGCATCGGCAAGCCCCGTGACCCCCAACCCGATCCGTCGCTTTGCCGCCGCCTCTGCCGCCTGCTGCGGCAGCGGAAAGCGGCTGGCATCTACCACGTTATCCATCATCCGCACAGCTGTGCGCACCAATTCGTCAAGCCCCACCACATCCATCGCCGCCAGCGACGTAAAGGGCCGCGTGACCAGCGTGGCCATGTTGATCGACCCCAAGAGGCACGCACCGTAGGGGGGCAAGGGTTGCTCTCCACACGGGTTGGTCGCCGCAATCGTCTCGCAATAGGCCAAGTTGTTCATCGCATTGATGCGGTCGATAAAGATCACGCCGGGTTCGGCGAAATCAAAGGTGTTGCGCATGATCTTGTTCCACAGATCGCGGGCTTGCAGGGTCTTGTAAACCCGCCCGTCGAACTGCAATTCCCAGGGGCCGTCGGCCTTGACAGCCGCCATGAATGCATCGGTGATCAGGACGGAAAGGTTGAACATGCGCAACCGGGCCGCATCTTTTTTGGCCTCGATAAAGCTTTCCACATCAGGGTGATCACACCGCAGCGTCGCCATCATCGCGCCCCGCCGTGACCCCGCCGACATGATGGTGCGACACATCGCGTCCCACACATCCATGAAGCTCAGGGGGCCAGAGGCATCGGCAGCCACGCCTTTCACCTCGGCCCCACGCGGACGAATGGTGCTGAAATCATAGCCGATGCCACCCCCCTGCTGCATGGTCAGTGCTGCCTCTTTCAGCCCGTCAAAGATGCCGCCCATCGAATCGGAAATGGTGCCCATCACAAAACAGTTGAACAGCGTCACGCTGCGCCCGGTGCCTGCCCCTGCAGTGATGCGGCCTGCCGGCAGAAACTTGAAATCTTCCAACGCGGCATAGAACGTGTTTTCCCAAGCGTCGGGGTCAGATTCGCCTTCGGCCAAGGACCGCGCGATGCGCCGCCATGTGTCTTCGACTGACCCGTCCATGGCCACGCCATCGGCAGATTTCAGGCGATACTTCATATCCCAGATCGCCTCGGCAATGGGTGCGGAAAAACGCGACATGGGATGCGGTCCTCGAATTTGTGGATAACTGGGGGCGAGGACACAAGATACGCGCCACAGGGGGCAGGGTCAACTTGAAGAAACGCCGCAAGAGGTTATGTTCGGTTAACCTGATGGAGACGCGCGTGACCCATATCAACATCCTCAAACTGTGCGTCGGGGCGGAGTCGGTCGAGGATTTGACCCAGTGGCATGACGCCCATCGGGGCATGTGGCCAGCGGGCACCACCGCTCATGTCACCCGGATGTGGCCCAAGCGCGAGGCAGAGGTGACGGACGGTGGCTCGCTCTATTGGGTGATCAAGGGCGTTATTCTTGCACGACAGCGCATTTTGCGGCTGGAAGAACGGGCGGGTGCCGATGGCATCCGACGCTGTGCGCTTATCCTTGATGCAAATGTGATCCGCACCGAGGCCGCCGCCCGTCGCCCGTTTCAGGGCTGGCGGTATCTCGACCCCGCCGAATCACCGCGCGATCTGGTGCAGGGCCGTGCGAGGGAAGAGGCTTTGCCGCCAGCCTTGGCACAGGCATTGGCAGAAATCGGCTTGCGATGATCAGTAGCTGTTCGGGTTGCCATCAACGATGGTGCCAATTCCGGTATCAACCCCATCTTTGACCCAAGTGACCGCCTCACCCGACAGCCGCACAGAGAAGCAATCGGCAGGGCCGTCATAGGCAAAGCACATCTTGTCACCCTCCACCGTCCATTTGCCGGCATAATCAGCACCCTTGATGGTGCCGTCGGCCATGTAAAACTCGGTGTAGGCCCCGGCATCGACCATGCGACCCTGCACGGTGTTGCCCGCAATCGCAGCAGTAATTTCCAAACCAGTGGCCAGTGTACCAGCCAAGGCCGGACCGGCCGTACACAGCAGCGCCGCAAGGATCAGACGTTTCATGCTAATTTCCCTGTTTTGCCCGACGCTAACGTCTGGGCACAAAAGATCAACAGCCGAGGCCCGCCAGAAACGTAACAACGTCGTCATCTTCCACAGCTTTACTGCGAAACAGCATGGCCTCGGAATTCAGGATCACCGATCCTGACAGCACCTTCAAATGGTTCGCGCGCAGGGTTTCCCCGGATGAAGTAATATCGGCAATCGCCTCGGCGGTCAGGTTTTTGACGGTGCCTTCCGTCGCGCCCTGACTGTCGACCAATTGGTAATCGGCCACGCCGTTTTCGGCCAGATAGGTGCGGACCAGCCGATGATATTTGGTCGCAATCCGCAAGCGGAACCCGTGGGTTGCGCGAAAGGCGGCCGCCGCGGCGTCCAGATCGTCTAACGTGTCAACATCGACCCAGACTGCAGGCACCGCGATGATCAGATCGGCATGGCCAAATCCCATTGCGGCCACTTCCGTGACCTGCGCCTGCCAATCGGCCAGCTTTTCGCGCACAAGGTCGGTTCCAGTTACCCCAAGGTGAATCCGCCCCGCCGCCAGTTCTCGTGGCACCTCACCCGCTGACAGCAGCACCAGTTCAACGCCATCAACGCCTTCCACCGTGCCGGAATATTCCCGGTCTGCCCCGGTGCGTCGCATGGTGATGCCCCGGCTTCCGAACCATTCAAACGTCTTTTCCATCAGCCGCCCCTTGGACGGCACGCCAATCTTGATCATGGCTTTGCCCTTAATGCGGCCACTAGGCCCGGGCGGATCACCCCACCGACAGCAGGAATAGACCGACCCTGCCCCAGCACAGCGGTCAGCGCATCATAGCGGCCACCCGATGCCACCGGGGGCAGATCCTTGGCATGGAAGGAAAACACAAAGCCGTCGTAGTATTCCAGGCTTGTCCGGCCATGGCTGGCCTCAAACGGCAGCGTCGCGGTGTTAATTCCGCGGGCATCAAGTGCGTCCAGCCGGGTGGCAAAGCGGGTGACGGCGGGTTCGATCGCGGGCATCAGTGGGGTGATGCCGCGCAGGTGGGCAAGGGCTGCACGGGCCGGGGCCTCCAGCGTCAGCAGGTCGTACAGGCAGGCCGCTTCGGGGGCGGCTATCGACGGCGCAGCGGCATCGTCCAGCAGGGCTTGCGCGCGAGCCGCGATATCGTCTGCTGACCGCAGGCCCACGAAGGTGCCCGCCGCCGCGATCAGCGCGTGGGGGGAACCTTGGGCAAGGGTGGCCAACAGGGCTGCACGGGCGGGAGGCACGGCGGCGCGGCCCGAAAAGCGGTCCAGCAGCGCGCGAAACCGGCGGGGGCGCCAGATGTGGCGCAGCAGGGCGGCGCGGCGGCGCGGCGTGGTCTGCACGCCTTGGACGGCGGCCATCAGGATGCCGATATCCCCGGTCGCAGGGCGAAGGTTGAGGTCGGCCAGCAGGCGTTCGAACAGGGCAAACACCTCGGCGTCGGCGGCTTCGGGGGCGGTGCGGTCGAACACCTCGTATCCGACTTGCAGGTATTCTGAAGGGCGGTCCGTGAAGGTTTCCTGCCGACGGAACACCTCGCCTAAATAGCAATAGCGGGCGGGGTCGGCTCCACCTTCCATATGGGCTTGCACGACGGGCACGGTGAAATCGGGGCGCAGCATCATCTCGCCGCGCAGGGGGTCTTGGCTGGTGTAGGCGCGGGCGCGGATATCTTCGCCGTA
>JANNNF010000050.1:0-1505 GCA_031398405.1 Rhodobacterales bacterium
GCCGCGCTGAACTTGCCGCCAAAGGGGTTCACCCTGTGCATGATGGCCTGCGATGACACCCGCATCACCACCCTGAACGCCGATTTCCGCGGCAAGCCGCAGCCCACCAATGTGCTCAGCTGGCCCTCGGAAGATCGCGGCGCGGACACCCCTGGAGGCCTGCCAGAGCCACCGATTGCTGGACCCGATGATGATCCTGAATCTTTGGGCGATATCGCCATTGCCTATGACACCTGCAAGGCAGAGGCCGCAGCGCAGGACAAACCCATGGCCGATCATGTGACCCATCTGGTCGTTCATGGAATGTTGCATTTGCTGGGCTATGATCATGTTGACGACGCCGATGGTGATCTGATGGAGGCCACCGAGGTCCGCATACTTGCAACCCTTGGGGTTTCTGACCCATACTGACACCGTATCCCAAAAGGGATGCCTTCCGGAAAAAAGGACCAATGGGCAGTAGCAACGACGGGTCAAATACAGCGCCGGGCGCTGATCTGACCGAACCCGACTCCGGCGAGGCCGCGTCACGCGGTTTCTTTGGCCGCATCCTGTCGGCCTTTTCCCCCTCTAACGACGGGTCTGGCGATGCCGGGACCACGGCACCCGCCGGGCAGGTGGGCACATCGGCTATCCCCGGGCTTGGCGCACTTCGACGCTTGCGGGTCGATGATGTGGCCGTGCCAAAGATTGAGATTGTTGCCGTGCCGATGGATATCGGGCGCGATGAACTGGTTGAGGTGTTCCGCCAGCATGGCTTCAGCCGGGTACCGGTCTACAAAGGCACACTGGACCATCCGCAGGGTCTGGTGCTGCTGAAAGATCTGGCGTTGCAGCATGGGTTTGGGGCGACGGGGCGGTTTTCGCTTAAACGCCTGCTGCGGCCAGTGCTGTACGCGCCGCCGTCGATGCCGGTCGGGGTCTTGCTGCAAAAGATGCAGAAAGACAGGGTGCATATGGCGCTGGTGATCGACGAGTACGGCGGGGTTGACGGGCTGGTCACCATCGAAAACCTGATTGAAACCATCATCGGCGAGATCGAGGACGAACACGACGAGGAAGAAGGCGCGCTGTGGAAAGAGGAGCGCCCGGGCGTCTTTCTTGCCCAAAGCACAGCACCGCTGGAGGAGTTGGAGGCCGCGCTGGGCGTCAAACTGCGCACGGATGATGAGGATGAGGAGATCGACACCCTTGGTGGACTTGTGTTTCTGCGCATAGGTCGGGTGCCGGTGCGCGGCGAGGTGGTGACGCATGAAAGCGGGGCCGAGATCGAGATCGTCGATGCCGACCCCCGCCGCATCAAGCGCCTGCGCGTGCGCCTGCCCGGTGCCGCCGACGCGCCCAAAGATGCCATCAGGGCCGCGGACTGACAGGTGCAGTCCTCGCTTATCCGTGAGGCGGCCCTTGCGGCAGCACTCGGGGCGGTCGCAGCCTTGGGCCAAGCGCCGTGGGGCCTGTGGTTCGTGTCGTTTGCAGGCTTTGCCGCGCTGATATGGCGCGTCACC
>JANNNF010000063.1:0-7391 GCA_031398405.1 Rhodobacterales bacterium
ATATCGAAAGCGGGGCGTTGTGGACGCCGACCGCCCTGCCGATCCGGGGGAAGGGCACCTACACCGCGCGGCACGGCTTTGGTTATACCCGCTTTGACCACACCGCCCACGGCATTGCGACCCAGATGGTTCAGACGGTGCCTCTGGCTGACCCTGTTCGCATCACCCATTTGACGCTGCAAAATAAGTCAGATCGGGTGCGCCGCCTGTCGGTGACCACCTATGCCGAATGGGTGATGGGGCCGTCGCGCAGTGCGACCGCCGCGAATTTAACCACGGAACGTGACCCAGATACAGGCGCGCTGATGGCGCGCAACCCGTATGGAATGGCATTTCCGGGGCGAGTGGCCTTTGCCGATATCGGTGCGCAAGTGAACGGCTTTACCGCCGACCGGGCCGAGGTTCTGGGCGCAGGCGGCAGTCTTGCCGACCCCCGCGGTTTGCGCGGGCAAACCCTGTCAGGCCGGGTGGGCGCAGGGATGGATCCTTGCGCGGCGCAACAACTCCATATCACTTTGGCCCCGGGCCAGAAGGTGGAAATGCGGTTCCTGTTGGGGCAGGCAAACCGCATCGAAGAGGCCCGCGATCTGATCAAACGCCACCGCGCCGCCGATATGGATGCGCTGCAGGACGGGGTTGCCCTGCATTGGCAGGGTATTCTGGGCGCGGTTCAGGTGAAAACACCGGATCGGTCGATGGATATCTTGCTGAACGGCTGGCTGTTGTATCAGACACTTGCCTGCCGCATCTGGGCCCGGGCCGGGTTTTATCAGGCCAGCGGGGCGTATGGCTTTCGCGATCAGTTGCAGGACGGCATGGCGCTGACCTTCACCCGCCCTGACATGACGCGCGAGCATTTGCTGCGCGCCGCTGCCCGGCAGTTCCCGGAAGGCGATGTGCAGCATTGGTGGCTGCCCCATTCCGGGCAAGGAGTGCGAACGCGGATTTCGGATGACCGCGTCTGGCTGGGTTACGGTGTGGCACGCTATGTCGGGGTCACGGGGGATGCTGCAATCCTTGATGAACAAGTGCCGTTCCTGGAAGGCCCGCAAGTGCCAGCAGGGGCGCATGACGACTTTTTCCTGCCCACCGTGTCCGACCAGACCGCCAGCCTTTTTGAACATTGCGCACGGGGGCTTGATCAGGCAATTGCCTTGACCGGCACCAACGGCATGCCGCTGATCGGGACGGGCGACTGGAACGACGGCATGAACCGGGTGGGCGAAGATGGCCATGGCACAAGCGTATGGCTGGGCTGGCTGCTGATCACCACGATCAACATGTTCGCCCTCCTGGCCGACACCCGCGACCCCGCCCGTGCTGCCCGCTGGCGTGCGCATGCTGACACTGTGAAAGCGGCGATTGAAGGCACTGCCTGGGATGGTGAGTGGTATAGGCGCGGCACCTTTGATGATGGATCTTGGCTGGGGTCGGCCAGTTCCGATGAGTGTCGGATAGACAGTATTGCACAGTCTTGGTCGGTGCTGTCAGGTGCTGGCGATCCGGAACGGGCGGCACAAGCGATGGCGTCGGTTGATCAGCATTTGATCAAGCAAGATCCTGGGCTGGCGTTGCTGTTCACCCCGCCGTTCCACCGTACGGCGCAGGACCCCGGTTACATCAAGGGCTACCCACCGGGCCTGCGCGAAAACGGCGGGCAATACAGCCATGCGGCGATGTGGGCAGTGCTGGCCTATGCGCAACTGGGGCAGGGCGACAAGGCGGCGGGGTTGTTTGGCCTGCTGAACCCGATCAACCACACCCGCACCGCCGCCGATGCCAACCGCTATAAGGGCGAGCCTTATGTGATCGCTGCCGACGTCTATTCTACCGCGCCGCATGAAGGCCGGGCGGGGTGGTCGTGGTACACCGGGTCAGCGGGCTGGATGTACCGGGCGGGGGTTGAGGGGATCATTGGGCTGACACGTCAGGATGATACACTCATCCTTGATCCGAGCTTTCCGGCAGATTGGCCAGGGGTATCGGTCACCGTGCTTCACGGCGCGGCAGAGGTGCAGATAGAGGTGGTGAACCTGTGGCGTGCCGGCCGTGGTATCACCCAGACCGAAGTTGACGGCGTGGTCGCCGCCCATGCCGGGGGGCCGTTCCGCGTGACGTTGCGGGATGGGCAAATGAAGGTGCGATTGATGCTGGGGTCGGCTGGCTGAACAACGGGGTGGCGGGGCAAACCCGGCACCCCCTTGTTGTTCAATTCCGCCGGTGCTGTGCGAAAAACCGCAGCATTTCGGCACTGGCGTTGGGACCGGTAGGGTCGGTGTAGCTGCCTAGGTTTGACCCGCCCGCCCACGCATGGCCAGCCCCGTCGATCAGCCAGACCTCGCCCATGGTACGGTCGCCTTGGGTCAAGGTGGTGCGGCTGTAACCCCGACCCTTGGAAACCTTACCTTTGGTTGTTTTTGCCGTGCCCGTCAGCCCTTTTTGCGCCTGTGCGGCGACCGCGTGGGCATTGGAAAGATGAACCGTGGCATCCGCTGTGCCATGAAAAACAATGGTAGGAACCGGGTGCTGCGCAGATGTGCCTTGCGCCCCGTTGCGCATCGCCGCGAAGGCCGAGCCCACATCCTGCGCCGCGCCTGCGGCAAGGCCGGAATGAACGCCGACAGCGGCAAAGATATCGGGATACGCCTGCGCGAGCAAAACCGCCGCAGCCCCACCAGCCGACAAACCCGCGACATAAACCCGGGAAGGATCGGCATTCTGGCTGGCCACCACGCCGCGCGTGATGGCGGCAAGGATGGCAGGCTCGCCAGCCCCACGCGCCTGATCTGCGGGGCGGAACCAATTCCAACATTTGTTCATGTTCGCGCCCGTTGGCTGGGCCGGATAGACGACGATCACGCCTTGCGCCTGCGCCAGATCATTCATTCCGGTGCCATTAGCAAAATCCTGCGGCGACTGTGTGCAACCGTGCAGCATCACAACGACCGGGCAAGGCGACGTGGGCAAGGGGCTGGGGACGAACAGCATGTAGTCGCGACTGCCGTCTGGGCCGTTGTGATGGTGCACCGTAAAATGGGTATCGTTGGCGGGGGCGCGATCTACGGGCCGACCTTGTTCCGGCATCCCGCCCCGAGCAATATCGCGCAGCGTTTCACCGAGCGGTTTGCGGGGTTTGGCACGGGACTTGTCTGTTTTTGGCGCTGTCGATTCAACAACAGAAAACACGCCTTCAACCACGTCGTGATCTGATGCAACCGGCGCGTCCGTTGCGGGGACCTCGGAGTAGCCGGTCAGGTTGCGTTGCAATTCGGCTGTGGCCTCCATCAGTTTGCCGGCACGGGTCAGGGCGGTGGCACGGGCCATGCCGGAAAGGAGAGAACTGGACATCTGAGGCTTTCTTAAAATTACGAGATCAGGACATGCGGTCGGCAAGGGCCGCTTTGACGTCGGGGCTGGCGTGAAAGGCACCCAGCACGCAGACGGATTTTATGGTGTCGCGGGCAAGCTCTGCAGAGACATCTGGGGCAATGACTGCAAGGCCCAGAACCCGGATCTCAAGCACCTCACCCGCCGCCCGCAAAGCCTGAAGTTCACTTTCCCCAAAACGGTGCAAACCAAGGATCACCCGTCTGCGCGCAATGGCCTGATCCACTGCCGGGCCATGTCGGTCGATCAGATTACGGATCGCGGTACGGATAAAATCAGAGCGGTTGGAGTAGAAACCTTCCAGCACCAGCAGTTCAATCTGGCCAGCCTCGATGTGACCGAGGTTGATCGTTATTTTTTCACTGTCATTGCTTCGATGGTCAGCGGTGGTTTTTTGCAGCGGCGGCATGGTGGGGGCATCCAAGGTAATCCAAGTGGATGGTTTATGGAGTATTCTCGCCCAAGTCAAGCCGCCGCTGCGTTATTAGTATTGACCAGCCGATGAACCCTGCACTGCGGCAGGGACAACGCCATCCGGCGTCAACTGATCAACCGTATCTGGCAAAACCTGCGCCAGCCGTGCCAACAGGTCGACTTCTGACAAACCCGTCTTGCGCGTCATTTCTGAGATGACATCATCCCCAAGAACGGTCCGCAGCTGATCTGGGGTGACGGCAACATTCTGGCCGGTGCCAACCCAGGATTGCACGGGTTCCGGGCTGCCTACGGCGGTGAACCGATTAACCAGCTCAGACAAGCCAGTCTGCAGGCTGCCAAGCAAACCGCCCTCCGGCTGGTAAGGGGTACCGTCATCAGACCGCGATTCAAGTGATTGGGCGACACGGTCTTGACCGCCTTGCCCTGAGTTGCCCGCCACGGAGCGGTCCAACATGGATTTCAAGGAGTCCCGGTTTTGATATCCGGCGGCGGCGGCAAGGCCAAGAAGGGCCAGCAAGGAAGGCATACGGTTTGACATGGGATTTCTCCTGTAGAATTAAGGACCGAGAGGAAGCGCGTCTTAACGGCGACGGGAAATCGCGCCCCAGATCACCAGAACGATAATGGCACCAATGACCGCGCCGATGAGACCCGCGCCCTCATTCGCGCCATACAAGTTAAGCTGCTGTCCCAGCCAAGACGCCACGAACGCCCCGAATACGCCCAGCAGTGCGGTGAGGATGAAACCAGAAGGTTCTCTGTCGCCGGGCACGATGGCTTTGGCGATGATACCTGCAATGAAACCGATGAGGATGGTCCAGATAATGGTCATGGCGTTGGTCTTTCCGATTGTGTTGAGAAATTTGCCTGAAACAGACAGTTTAAAGCGGCCAGGTTGTTAAGGGGCTTTGATGACGTTGCAGTTCGGCCCTTATCTAAGCAACGCAGCACGGCCAACATGGTTCCGCCGTACTGTGTCGCAGTCAAGGCGTGGGTGGCGACCGCAAAACCTGCGGGAACCGTCAGGCCCACAGGGCGTTTGACCACCACTCCACAACGGCAGGTTTGCGTGAACCTGCGTGGGATGAAACACAATCAAAGGAATACCCCAATGGTCGACGCTGCAACCAAGACTGCACCTGCAAAATCCACAGCTGCATCGAAAGACGCTGACAAAGGTCTGGCGGACCTGTTCGAACATGCGCTTAAAGACATCTACTACGCCGAAAAGAAAATTTACAAATCCCTGCCCAAAATGATCAAGGCAGCACAGGATGAAGGCCTGAAAACCGCACTCACCGCTCACCGGGAAGAAACCGCAGGGCAGATCGAAGTGCTGGAGCAGGTATTCGAGCTTATTGGCAAGCGCCCGAAGGCCGAAAAATGCGACGCAATTGACGGCATTCTGGAGGAAGCGACCGGCCTGCTGGAAGATTTCGCCGGCACCACTGCCGGGGATGCTGCGATCATCTTTTCCGGTCAGGCAGTCGAGCATTATGAAATGACCCGCTACGGCTCGATGGTGGCCTATGCCAAAGCTCTGAACATGCCAGAGGCGGCAACGCTGTTGGCAGGGGTACTGGCGCAGGAAACCGATGCTGACAAAAAGCTCACGACGTTGGCCGAAGGGCGCATCAACGCTGCTGCAGCGTAATTAATCGGGCAAGTCTGGCGGATGCCAAAAAAAAGCGCCGACAGACGGGAACCGACCTCCACTTTGTGCGTTTGTGATGTGACGGAACTAGAGTGCCCTGCTCCCTCTCCGTCACATGTATGTCTGAGTTCCCCTCGTGACAGCATTACTGCCGGGATGGCCTTTTATGCCATCCCGGCTTTTCTTTTTTGGTGATCCACTTTGACGCCAGCGGCATTCTGGTCCGCCCACTATGACCCGGAACCCCTTCCGCAGTTCCCGCGTTGGTACAGGACGCAATTGACCGGGCCAACTCGTCGCAAAATAACCGGGTCCACGCACAAGGAAGACCAAAATGAACAAGGAAGAATTCTGGGACCGCGCCGAGGCTATCAACGCCGGGATGCTGGATGCAACCAATGGAGAACGCCTGGTGCCGATGTCGCACTACGCAGACCGCGAAGCTGCAACTCTGTGGTTCATCACCGCCAAAGGCACCCAGGTGGTGGAGGCTGTAGAGGCCGGACCGCATGAGTGTGCCTACGTGTTGTCGGACGGCGGCAAAGGTTTGTATGCGCATGTGACGGGCACAATGAGCCTGTCGAACGACCGCGCGAAATTGGAGGAGCTGTGGAACCCGGTGGCAGACACTTGGTTTGACGGCGGCATTGATGATCCCGACCTGCGGCTTTTGGCGTTGAAGGTCACGGGTGGTGAGGTTTGGGTGACACCCACGTCAGGCCTGAAGTTCATGTTCAGCCTCGCCAAGGCGAAACTCACCGGTGATCAGCCTGATATGGGTGATCATTTCACCCTCTGACCACTGAAGGCGGGGTCAACCTGGCATCTGGCCCCGCCATTCCTCCTCTTGTTGTGAAAGGAAAGTTGCCATGTCTCCTATCCCACACACCGATAACCCTGACATTCCAAAAATTCCGGGCCACGAGCCGATGGAAAAGCCTGATCTGCCGCCTGAGGTCCCTTTGCCCGGTCTTCCCGGTCGTGAACTGGGGGATCCTGCACCAGAAATAGCGCCGGACGCCCCGATGGAAATTCCCGACATTCAACGCAATGAGGTTGATGTGCCCCCGCTGCCTACGCCCGACCGATAAATTTGCGCGCAGGCACGAGAACAGATGACGGGGCGGATCAAAAAAATACTTGAACCCGCCTCGGACTGTCCAAGAGCCCCATTCAAAGGCATATGACGTGTCCTATACCCGAGAACTCCACACCACTAAGCAAAGCGCCGAATCTAGTTTCTGGCGTGCACTGCGTATGGTCTTGCCAATATTAGCGGGGTTGTTGGGCCTGGTCTATCTGGGACTGACCGGGGCTGGCGGAGCTTCCTCTTACGATACTGTCGGGGATGCCGCCTTCACGGTTAAATATCCGGTGGTTCTGCGAAAGCAGAAACAAGGGACAATTACTGTAACACCCGCGCAGCCGCATGCCCAAACGGTGTTGCACTTTGACCGGGAATTTCTGGACACCTTCACAATTCTGGCGACTTCACCAGAGCTTACGAATGCATTCGAGACATCTTGGGGGGTGGCCTACCATTTTGGGCAAGCGACAGGCTCCGACGCAAACAAACTTGGAACGGTACGGATTGTCGTATCCTCTGCCACCGTCGGTCTTTCATCTTACACGGTTGTGGTCGACGGCCGAATGGCAATGCTGTCAACAATGATAGCGCCTTAACCCCGCCGGCACAGGCAGTAAATCGCCAAAAAACTATGCGGGACGGTGGTATTGGATGCGGATAGTCCGGTCCGTTGCTACGGTTTTCGAGCCTTTGTGATTAATTTGGATTGATGCTAACGTGGCATCGTGGTTCGGGCGGATTGCGCTCAAAGATTCTATTCGTCAGTCATATGGCTTTCATGTAAAGCGAGAAACGCAGTTGAGCCATAAATGACGTTGAACGAAA
>JANNNF010000087.1:0-1757 GCA_031398405.1 Rhodobacterales bacterium
TGGGCATTCAGTTTGCAAGGATTAGCGCCAGTCTCGCCGTTTCCAACGTCGACTTCTTGGTGTTCTAACTCCGCAGACGCGTCGTGGGCATACATTGGGGTAAATCAGTGTCTCACATCCGTTGCGGTATTCGTTCGGACAGATGCGGCCGCACGTCTGCGCATACGGGCCAAACATTGTGTCTGACGTTAAACGGCACAACACTCTGAGAGCAAACTTGCCCGGTCCGAATGTTACCTGGCGGATATCGAGGTATTAGAGGATGACCAGATCAGTGTTCGGCTCAGAAAAGGAACATTGAGGACTGGCAAGCGCGCAAGACCGTCCGAAACTTTCACAGCAAAGCGTTTTTGTATTAAAGTGGTAAGGCTGAGAACGCTTGTTTCATTGGAGTTCTAAGACAGAATGTTCCCTCAAGTTTGATCGCGTTTCATGCGGTTTCTGACGGCCCAGCTGATGACGCGACGGGAATGCAGGTCCTTGGATCACAGCAAGATAGAGTCAACCCTCACGGGTGTAGATGTAACTAATGTCGCCCGCCCATTTCTGGTTCGGTCGATCTGCCGTGAACTCACGATCCGGCAAGTTCGGCACGATGTTAAACCGGTCGTCACAGTCTGTCGTCGCCTTGCAGCTACGTGTTCTTTCAACGCCGATTCCGTTCTC
This sequence comes from Rhodobacterales bacterium, assembly GCA_031398405.1. Lineage (GTDB taxonomy): Bacteria > Pseudomonadota > Alphaproteobacteria > Rhodobacterales > Rhodobacteraceae > JANNNF01. The sequence continues at coordinate 667 of JANNNF010000087.1, forward strand.
CCGCATCAGCCGCCCGACCGGCCCATGCCCTACATCAACCCCGATCCCCTTTACCTGCTCGGTCATCCTTTGGGCGGCCATAGCTGCTGAGGCTCAGACGGGACTGCCCCTTGATATGAGCCAGAACGACCATGTCCCCAAATCGAAAGCAACCTGACGCCGAGAAAGCCTGCTGGACCGTGCGATCCGCACCGCATCCATGCTAAATTCATCCCTCCTACATTTGCCACCAGCTCGACTCCCTTGCTGGCCCGTATATCACGTAGGCGTCGTCACTTCGACTAACCCCGAAATTTGACCAACTGATGCCAGTTCCACCGGTGGGCGCGCCTTGCACTCGTCCGCCGTCTGCGCTATCAGGCCTTAGACTGCGGGCGTTGTGTAATGGTAAGACCTCAGCCTTCCAAGCTGAAGACACGGGTTCGATTCCCGTCGCCCGCTCCAAGATTTCGACAAGGCCCAGACTTGCACTGCGCAGGTCAGTATGTCCGATTTTTCGATTTGGCAGCTTCTTTGTCGTCTGCAATGTCAGCTTTTGATTTGTGATCGTACAATTGTCTGACATTCGTACTTAGACTCAGAAAATCTATGCTTGGTGGCAAGCGAAACGTACAGCAGGCATGGTGGGCTGCCTGTGTGCGACGGTGCGTCAGGTCATGGCGCACGTTCAATCCTCTTCGCCGCTGGCCTCAGTCGCAACCGAGGCAGCACCGCCAAGCGCGTTGTAGCGGCGATCTGCCAGCCATTGCAGCCGCTTGGCTTGCACTAGCAACACCCGGCGCAACCCGCCTTGCACCTTGCGTTCGGCAATCACCTGCGCCAGCCGCGATATGATCAATGCCCGGCGTGCGGTGCGAAAATCCGGGTGCGATCTGATTTTGTAAACTGGCTCAGACACGATCCGGTAGCGGAGTGATGCAGGTGCCGTCACCTCAACCATGGGGGCAGGCGGGTCTTTTTCGTTCAATACGGCCTTGAAGGTGCTTTCGGCGACCGCAGTGTCATAGACAAGATGTTCCAGCGCATCCAGATGCGCCCGGGCACCAAGGTCATGTTTGGGGGTCTTTTCAAACTGCGGCAGCGGCCAGACC
>JANNNF010000216.1:0-5291 GCA_031398405.1 Rhodobacterales bacterium
CCAGTTATCTTCCGCGCAGAGCTGCAGGAAGCGTTCCAGACGCGCGGAGGAATGCTCTGGCCCCTGGCCTTCGTAGCCGTGCGGCAGCAGGCAAACCAGACCCGACATGCGCAGCCATTTGCGTTCGCCCGATGAGATGAATTGATCGAACACGACCTGGGCGCCGTTGGCGAAGTCACCGAACTGGGCTTCCCACAAGACGAGCGCGTTCGGTTCCGACAGCGAATAGCCGTATTCAAAGCCCAGCACGGCGTATTCCGACAGCATGGAATCGATGACTTCGTACCGGGCTTGGCCAGCGCGGATGTGGTTCAGGGGATAGTGGCGTTCTTCGGTGGACTGGTCGACGAAGGCGGAATGGCGTTGGCTGAAAGTGCCGCGGGTGCAATCCTGCCCCGACAGACGCACCGGAAAGCCTTCGACAACAAGGCTGCCAAAGGCCAGAGCCTCGGCCGTGGCCCAGTCAAAGCCCTTGCCTTCGCTGAACATCTTGGCTTTGGCGTCCATCTGGCGGGTGACGGTTTTATGCACGTCAAAGCCTTCGGGCACGCGGGAAAGGGCCGCGCCCACCTCGGCCATGGTTTCGGGCTTGATCCAGGTTTCACCGCGCTGGTAATTGTCCAGATCCTTGGTCGCCATGTTCTTCCAGCGGCCATCCAGCCAGTCAGCCTTGTTGGGCTTGAAGGCACGGCCTGCCTCAAATTCCTCATTCAGGCGAGCCTGAAACGCCGCCTTCATATCTTCAATCTCGCCTTCCGGGATCAGGCCGTCGGCCACCAGACGCTCGGTGTAAAGCTGCAAGGTGGTCTTGTGCTTTTTGATCTGGGTGTACATCGCCGGGTTGGTGAACATCGGCTCGTCGCCTTCGTTGTGACCAAAGCGGCGGTAGCAGAAGATATCCAGCACCACATCCTTGTGAAAAGTCTGGCGGTATTCGGTGGCCACGCGGGCGGCGTGAACCACCGCCTCGGGGTCGTCACCGTTGACGTGGAAAATCGGGGCCTCCACCATCAGCGCGATATCGGTGGGGTAGGGGCTGGAGCGGGAGAAACTGGGGGCCGTGGTAAAGCCGATCTGGTTGTTCACCACGATATGGATGGTCCCGCCGGTGCGATGGCCCCGCAGGCCCGACAGGCCAAAACATTCGGCGACAACGCCTTGGCCCGCAAAGGCCGCGTCGCCATGCAGCAGGATCGGCAGCACGGCCGACCGGGTTTCGATATCGCTCAACTGATCTTGCTTGGCGCGGGCCTTGCCCAGGACGACCGGGTTTACGGCCTCCAGATGGCTGGGGTTGGCGGTCAGCGACAGGTGCACGGTGTTGGTATCAAAGGTGCGGTCAGACGACGCGCCAAGGTGGTATTTCACATCGCCCGAGCCATCAACGTCTTCGGGTTTGTAGCTGCCGCCCTGAAATTCGTGGAAAATCGCGCGGTAGGGTTTCATCATCACGTTTGCCAGCACCGACAAACGGCCCCGGTGCGGCATGCCGATGATGATATCTTTTACCCCCAGATTGCCGCCGCGTTTGATGATCTGTTCCATCGCGGGGATCAGCGACTCCCCACCATCAAGGCCGAAGCGTTTGGTGCCCATGTATTTGACATGGAGGAATTTTTCAAAGCCTTCCGCCTCGACCAGCTTGTTCAGAATCGCGCGGCGGCCTTCACGGGTGAAGGCGATTTCCTTGCCATAGCCCTCAATGCGTTCCTTCAGCCAGGCCGCCTGTTCCGGGTCCGAGATGTGCATGTACTGCAGCGCAAACGTGCCGCAATAAGTGCGCTTCACGATCTCGACAATCTGGCGCATCGAGGCGTGGGTCAGGCCCAGCACGTTGTCGATAAAGATCGGGCGGTCCATGTCGGACTCGGCAAAGCCATAAGACGCAGGGTCAAGCTCGGGGTGACTGCCGGTTTCGGTGATCTTCAGCGGGTCGAGGTCGGCAGCCAGATGGCCCCGGATCCGGTAGGCTCGGATAATCATGATGGCGCGAATGCTGTCGAGCACCGCGCGCTGGATATCGGCATCGGTCAGGGTCACGCCTGCCTCCGCCGCTTTGGCGGTAATCTTTTGGGCAGCGGCGCGGGCGTCTTTGGCGGGGGCCATCACTGGCCATTCGCCCGTCATCGCGGCGGTCAGATCATCGGTGGGGGTGGGGGGCCAATCGCGGCGGGCCCAGCTTGGACCCTCAGCCGCGCGCTTGGTTTCGATCTCGGTATCGCCCATTGACGCGAAGAACTCCGCCCAGGCCGCATCGACCGACGCGGGGTCGGCGGCATGTCTGGCGGCAAGCTGGTCGATGTAGTCGGCGTTCGCGCCGTCCAGATACGAGCCAGCGGTGAAGGCGGCGGTGGATTGTTCGGTCATGGGGTTACCCTTGGAGGAGACTACATTTGGTTCTTGAGCCGGACATTTCGACTTTCGAAGGTAAGAATTGTGGAAAGCAGGGTTTTGGAGCCAAACCGCGCGCGGTATGCCGCAAGCTGATCGAGCGACGTTGCATCGACATAGGCCAGCTTTCCCGCGTAGCCGGAGGTTGTGTTGTACGAAATATGATAGGTCACATGGTTCAGGCTTATGCGTTCTTTTCGCAGATCAGCCGGTTTTACATCGGCAGGCAAAAGCGTTTCGATCAATGCTTCGGTGATCGGTTGTGCCAGATAGAGGTCGCAGATCAAAAGGTAACCCTGAGCAAGGCCTTCAACGGGATACAGCGTCATACGGAGCAGGGCGGACGGAGCGCCGATCGAGAAATAAAGCGCACCCAGTGCGTGGCCTTCGTCTGCAAATTTGACCACTGCCTCTACATTCACTGGTTGTCCCGCAGTTATTAGACCCACAGGGCCATCTTTGGGTACAGTAGGGGCCAGCCAACTTACAGGGATGCTTTCGCTGCGCCCAGCTAAAGCAGATTCCTTGAACTTTGTTTCATACTGGACCCAATGGTGCTGCACACCCGAAGCAAAGGTCAGGGCGAAAAGGTCGCGTACAGCGGGAACATCATCTGCAATTACCCAGTTTGCGGCATTCATCGCGTCCAGACGCTTTTCGATTGAGACAGGCTGACCGGCACAGGCATAGAAGGCGGCCCCAAGCGATTCATCCGCGACCGTCTGGGCCGAGACGGAACCGAATTGTGAATAGGCGGCTAGAACCGCCATGGCAGCACGAGCCGTGGCCTTCCACCTTTTTCGCTTTATGTCTGCCCGTGCCGACATCCGACTTACCCCTTGATCGCCTGCATCACGGCCTGACCCAGCGTTGCCGGGCTGTCGGCCACCACGATGCCGGCGCGTTTCATCGCCTCGATCTTGCTATCCGCGTCGCCCTTGCCGCCCGCCACGATGGCACCGGCATGGCCCATGCGGCGACCGGGGGGTGCGGTACGGCCGGCGATGAAGCCTGCGGTGGGTTTCCAGCGGCCACGTTTTTTCTCATCAGCCAGGAACTGCGCCGCGTCTTCCTCGGCGGCACCGCCAATTTCGCCGATCATGATGATCGAATGGGTCTCATCGTCGGCCAAAAACATCTCAAGAATATCAATGTGTTCAGACCCTTTGATCGGGTCACCGCCGATTCCCACGGCGGACGATTGGCCAAGGCCCACATCCGTCGTCTGCTTGACCGCCTCATAGGTCAGGGTGCCCGACCGTGACACAACGCCGACCGACCCGCGCGAAAAGATGCTGCCCGGCATGATGCCGATCTTGCATTCGCCGGGGGTCATCACGCCGGGGCAGTTTGGCCCGATCAGGCGGGATTTCGACCCTTCCAGCGCGCGTTTCACCTTCATCATGTCCAGCACCGGAATGCCTTCGGTGATGCAGACGATCAGCTCCAACTCGGCATCAATCGCCTCAAGGATGCTATCGGCAGCAAAGGGTGGTGGCACGTAGATCACCGTCGCGTTGGCGTCGGTCGCGTGTTTTGCCTCGTGGACCGAGTTGAACACTGGCAGGTCAAGGTGCAGGCTGCCGCCCTTGCCCGGCGTCACCCCGCCGACCATCTTGGTGCCGTATGCGATGGCCTGTTCGGAATGGAACGTGCCTTGGCTGCCGGTAAAGCCCTGACAGATCAGGCGGGTCTGGGTGTTCACGAGTACGGCCATCGGGGCCTCCTGCTGATAAAAAAACGGTGTGGCGCGCGGCAGGGGCCGCGCGGCCTGTGGGTTTGCGTCGGCTATTGGTGGGCGTAGCCTATGCCATGCGCGGGGCAAGAAATCGCAATCTCGCCCGTTGGATTTTTGCCCAATTTGGCCATCTCATGCTGCTCCAGACAGACGGCGGGGTGGTTGTCATCGCTGCCCGCGTTGGCCCCAATGCCGGGGCTGCATCCGGCCAGAAGGCCCAGCGATACAAGGCTTAAAACGATGGAACTGCGCATGGGGTGGTCTTTCTCTGCATGAGCGGTACACGAAGTAAAATACATGTCATTGGCCTGCTTCAAACTGGAACCGCACGGCGCTGTCGGTTTCTGATCCGCAGGTGGGGTCGTTGCCACCCGAGGTTATGGTGGCGGTGACGCCGGTGTCAAAGTCGAGCCGGGTGCAGCCCATGTCATCCTTGGAATAGTCAAACGGCGCGCCCTCGGGCGGGGCCAAGGCTGTGGCGAGGATTTCAGACGCCGTGGCACTGTCAATGCTGGTGCTTTCGACGTGGCAGAAACTGCCATCGTCGGCGAGGTACAGAAACGTGTCCTCGCCTGCGCCGGGGAAGAAATAGGTCAGGCCTTCCTCGCCATCATCTGACCGGGTCCATTCCAAGGCTTCGAGCATGGATTGGGTCAGATCAAGCTGGCCCCCGCCCGACATGCAGGCAAGATAGCCTTCGACCAGTTGGTTATGGGGGTCAGCGTCTTGGGCGGCCACCGGAGTTGCCAACACCAAGGCAAGGGCAGCGGCCCGTATCATCCCCGAACCGCCTTCACGATCTTTTCGGCCCCGTCCTTCAGGTCATCCGCTGCAATCACGTTCAGCCCGGATTTGCGGATGATATCCTTGCCCAGTTCCACGTTGGTGCCTTCCAGACGGACCACCAGCGGCACTTTGAGTCCCACTTCCTTGACCGCCGCGATCACGCCTTCAGCGATAATGTCACAGCGCATGATGCCACCGAAGATGTTCACAAGAATGCCTTTGACCTGCGGGTCAGAGGTGATGATCTTGAACGCCTCGGTCACTTTTTCCTTGGTCGCGCCGCCGCCGACGTCGAGAAAGTTTGCGGGTTCCGCGCCGTAAAGCTTGATGATGTCCATGGTGGCCATCGCAAGGCCGGCGCCGTTGACCATGCAGC
>JANNNF010000415.1:0-2965 GCA_031398405.1 Rhodobacterales bacterium
AGCGGCTCGCGCAGGATGTTAGAGAAAAAGCCCGACGCCGCCATGTTCGGTGGTCCGGGCCGGATGCAGATTGTCGGCAGTCGCAACGTCACCGCATCAAGAAACCCGCGCCGCGCATAGTCCTCCAGCAGCAATTCGCAAATCGCCTTCTGTGTGCCGTAACTCGTTAGCGGTGCCAGCAGATGCTCGTCCCCGATACGGCCCGGCAATGGCGCGCCAAAGACTGCAAGGGACGACGCAAACAGAAAACGCGGGCAATAGTCCCCGGCCAACCGGATCGCTTCAATCAGGGCGCGGGTTCCGTCAAGGTTCGTGCGGTAGCCTTTGTCGAAATCCCGCTCCGCTTCGCCCGACACGACCGCCGCCAGATGCACGATTACATCGGGCCGCAGGCTTACCAGCTGCTCGGCCATCCCTGCCACAGACAGGTCCACCGAAAGGCAATCTGCAGGGCCATCGAACCCTGCGGGTGCGTCGGGCCGCACGACATCTACCAGCGTCAACGCAGTGGCTGGCAGACCTCCGGCCACGATCGCCCGCAAGAGTTTGCGCCCGATCATACCTTGCGCGCCCAGAATCATCACATGCATATCCGACCTCCTTGCCAGCTAATCGAGCAATCCCGTTACGCTGCCACCAGGCGGCGGCGGTCGAAAGACTATTGACGAGCGCCTTAATTTGGTGCCGGCGTCCTTGCGGTTAGGCACCCTTCTTCACCTCGGCCGCCATGTCGATACCGTTGAGCGCTCCGACAACATCGCTCAACATCGGCACGTAGTCTTCGCCCTGCCCTGTCGCAATTGCATGGGTATAATAGTGCTTGGCCGCCCCTGCCATGATGTTCACCATATCGGCGTCCGAAGCCATATCGTTCACGTAACGCAAATCTTTAGCGGCGTTTGCAATTGAAAACTTGTGACTGTCGCGGTTGCGGTCGACAACATAGCCCATGAATGTCTCGAAAAACCCATTGCCCATGCGACTGGGCGAGATGACCTCGCGGATCGTCTGGGGCGAGATGCCGACCTTGGCACCCAGTACCACCACTTCCGAAAACAGCGCGCCATAAGATAAACCGATGAAGTTCATCAAAAGCTTCATCTTGTGCCCGCTGCCGACCGGCCCGATCCGCATTGATTTCGCCGCCCAAGCGTCAAGCACGGGGCGAATACGCTCGAAAACCGCCTCTTCGCAGCCGACCATCGCGCTCAGCTGCCCCGCCTCGGCCTGCACCGGAGTGCCGCCCAAAGGGGCATCGACGAAATGCCCGCCTACAACGGCCAGTTCCGCTGCCAGCGCCTCGGTAGAGGCGGGATTGGCAGTCGAGGCGTCGATCACAATCAGTCCTTTGCGCGCGCCGGCTAGAATACCATCCGGTCCGCGCATGGTTGCCTCGATCTGAGGGGAATTCGACAGGCAAATATGAATGATGTCACAGACCTCGGCCATTTGGCGCGGGCTTGCGGATTCTTTTGCCCCCATCGCCAGCAGGCTTTCGACGGGTGCGCGGTTCGACCGCCCCCGCACCCAAAGGTCAAAGCCCTTGGCGCGGATGTTCTTGGCCATGCCGTGGCCCATAAAGCCAAGGCCGATGAAGCCGATGACGGGTTTGTTAGTCATTTGGTGTTCCTTTGAATACTGTCTCTTTTGCCGCGCTTGCGCGACGTTTTGTTCGGTCACCACTGCGGCGGCGGGTTTCCGTCATGCATGGCGTGATCAGCGGGCGAAAAGCGGTCCAGTGCAAATTGTCCCTGATGCCAATACGGGTAAATTAGCGGTGGGCGGCTGATCTCGTTCAACCGCGTCAACTCGTCTTGGGTCAACTTCAATTCGACGGCGGCGAAATTGTCTTCGAATTGCGCGGCAGTGCGCCCGCCAACCACCAGCGACGACACCGCAGGCCGTGTCAACAACCACGCAAGAGCCACCTGTGCCGCGGATACAACCCGAGCCTCGGCAACCTCGACCAGCACCTCGACAATGTCATAAAGCCGTTCGGCATCGCGGATCGGCGGTTCGGTCCATCCTGCGAACTGCCGCGTCCCCTCTGGCGTAGGTTTGCCCCTGCGGTGCTTTCCGGTCAGCAAGCCCGCCGCTAAGGGCGACCAGACCAGCACTCCCAACCCCTGATCGACGCTGATCGGCAGCAGTTCGTATTCCGCCTCGCGCGCCTCGATGGTGTAGTGAATTTGCTGCGTCACGAACCGCTCGCGGCGGTCACGGTCGGCCACGGCCAGCGATTTCATCACATGCCAGCCCGAGTAATTCGAGCAGCCGAAATACCGCACCTTGCCCTGCTGGACCAGCATATCCAGCGCCATCATCGTCTCTTCGACTGGCGTGGTCCCGTCCCATTCGTGCATGTAGTAGATGTCAATATGGTCGGTTCGCAGCCGCTTCAGGCTTTTCTCGCATTCGCGGATCAGGTGCCAGCGGCTGGTGCCCTCGTCATTCGGGCCGGTGCCCACCCGCATTCGCGCCTTTGACGTGATCAGCACGTTGTCGCGCCGCCCCTGCATCACCTCGCCGACGATCTCTTCGGCTGCCCCGCTGGAATACATGTTCGCCGTGTCGAACAGGTTGACGCCGCGATCGATCGCCAGATCGACTAGCCGCCGCGCCTCGTCGACGCCGGTGTTGCCCACCCGCGCAAAAGGACCAACACCGCCAAAGGTGAACGTGCCCATTGTAATGGCCGAGACCTTCAGCCCCGACCGTCCAAGCATCCTGTATTCCAATTCTTCCTCCTAAAAGTTTCCGCCTTATGCGAAGCTTTGAACACGTCGGCATAGTCAGTTTGCCAGCGAGACAGTGGCGGGCGGTTCTCGGCGATATCTCCCTACAAACCGCTTCACCGCCGCTAGACCGATGCCCGACGCCCCCCCGTCACAACGGCGATATGCCGCGGATGCAGCGCAGGATGCCCGAATGGAGGCATGGTTGACGCTTCGGTCATGCGGTCATG